>DAIUFO010000231.1:0-6220 GCA_036844545.1 Chloroflexota bacterium | reverse complement strand
CTCCAGGGCTCGGCTCAGCAACGATGAGATGGCCCAACGCGTAGTGGCTGAGCTGCGCGATGGCATGTACGTGAACCTGGGCTTCGGCATGCCCCTGCTCGTCGCCAACTTCCTGCCGACAGACCGGGACGTGTTGATCCATACCGAGAACGGCATGATCGGCGTCGGGCCGGTTGCCGAGCCGGGACAGGAGGACCCCGATCTGGTCAACGCCGGCAAGCAGTTCGTGACGGAGCTGCCCGGCGCGGCCTACTTCGACCAGAGCCTGTCGTTCTCGATGATCCGCGGGCGGCACGTCGACGTGAGCGTCCTGGGCGCATACCAGGTGGCCCGCAATGGCGATCTGGCGAACTGGGTAGTGCCCGGCGAGCGTATCCCGCGCGTCGGCGGGGCCATGGACCTGAGCGTGGGCGCCAAGCGGGTGATCGTGATGATGAGCCACGTCAACAAGCGTGGCGAGCCCAAGCTGCTGGAGCGCTGCACGCTGCCGCTGACCGGCCAGCGCTGTGTGAGCCTGGTCGTCACCGACCTGGCGGTGATCGAAGTGACCGCTGCCGGGTTTGTCCTCAAGGAAACTGCTCCGGCCTGGACCCCCGACGAGGTGGCCGCCCTGACAGGCGCGCCGCTACTTTGTCATTCCGAGCGAAGCGAAGAATCCGTGGCCGCTGGGTCCGGATTCCTCGCTCGACGCTCGGAATGACAAACAACGCACCGCGGCTGCTGAAGCGCGGTCCCGACCGCAAGCCCCTGCCGCGGTGAACAAGGTCTACGCCTCCGCCGCCCAAGCCGTGGCGGACATCCCGGCTGGCGCGACGATCATGGTCGGCGGCTTCGGCAACGCCGGCGTGCAGGACGCTCTGACCTACGCCCTGGCCGAGCGCGGCGTACGGGACCCGACGCTGATCAGCAACGGCACCGGCGAGGGACCGAGCGGCGTGGTCCAGCTCATCCACAACCGGCAGGTCCGCAAGGTGGTGGTCTCGTTCCCGGCGCCGGGCCGCTCACCGGACTTCGAGGAACAGTACACGGCCGGCGAGATCGTGCTCGAACTCGTGCCGCGGGGGACGCTGATCGAGCGCATCCGAGCCGGCGGCGCGGGCATTCCGGCCTTCTACACGCCTACCGCTGTGGGTACGCCGCTGGCCGAGGGCAAGGAGCAGCGCGAGCTCGGCGGCAAAGTCTGTCTTTTGGAGGAGGCGCTGCGGGCCGACTTTGCCCTCATCCGCGGCCACAGGGCGGACGCCTGGGGCAACGTGGTCTACCGCAAGACGGCCCGCAACTTCAACGCCATGATGGCCACCGCGGCGGCGGTCACCATCGTGGAGGTGGACGAGATCGTCCCGGTGGGCAGCCTCGATCCGGAGGTCGTGGTTACACCCGGCGTGTTCGTACAGCGCGTGGTCCACGCGCCACGCAGCTTCTAGCCCCAGTCCCCGCGGGCGCTCACGCCGGCGCGGCGGCGGCGACTCGGTCGCCCAGGCGGAGCGTCAGGTGGGGGAACTGCTCGCGCCAGTGGACGCCGGCGGGCAGCAGCTCGGCGATGGTGTCGACGTGGCTCTGGAGGACGCCCTCGGGCGAGTCCGGCATGGGCGGCTCCTCGCCGCGCTCGAGCGCCTGGGCGGCGTCGATCAAGCGGCGGCGCACGGCGATGACGGCCTTGTCGCTGACGCCCAGGTGCTCGCGTGAGCGGTCGTAGCGCGGGCCCATGGTCTCGGTGGCGCACGAGTCGTGGTTCAGGAAGTTGTCGATGCCGGTGAACGTCCCGGCACGCTGCATCTGGCGGTCCTGGAGGTAGTGGTTGGCCTGGTTGCGGATGCGGCGGTAGTCAGGCCCAATCTCCGGTTTGCGGATCGCATCCTCAGGCCTGGCCGGCCGGTCCTGGAACCAGCCGAAGTCGTAGCGCCAGGAGTGCGTGTCGTCGGCCGGCACGTACATGTGCAGCTCCTGGGTCATGGCGTAGATCCAGCAGCCGATGGGCATGGCGAAGCTGGACACGCGCACGTAGGTCTGGTCCTGGGGCGCCTTGCGCAGGGCGATCATGCGCAGGCCGAAGTCGGTTTCCTCGATCTCGTAGGCCGGCGCGCTGTCGAGCGCGTACAGCGCCTGCTGGCCGGGCTGGCTGAAGTCGCGGTGCAGGAACGACAGGTGCGCCGAGTCGCACTCGCCTTCCAAGCCCTGGAGGTAGTTGCAGTCCTGCAGGCACTTGGTCACGTAGGTGTGGCTGGCCGGCAGGTCCATCCAGCCGTAGTGGGGGAAGGGCGGGCGCTTCTCCGGCGGCCCCATGTAGGTCCAGATCATGCCGCCGGCCTCGACGCAGGGATAGGCCACCTGCTTGAGCTTGCCCTTGAAACTGCTGCTGGCCGGCTCGGCCGGCGTGTCCAGCACGTTGCCCTCGACGTCGTACTTCCAGCCGTGGTATATGCAGCGCAGGCCACACTCTTCGTTGCGGCCGTAGAACAGGGACGTGCCGCGATGCAGGCAGTGCTCCTCCAGCAGGCCCAGGCGCCCCTGGCTGTCGCGGAAGGCAACCAGCTCCTCACCCATGATCCGCACCTGCACCGGCGGACAATCGGGCTCGGGGATCTCCTCGGACAGCAGCGCCGGGATCCAATAGCGGCGGATGAGTGTACCCATGGTGGTGCCTGGCTGAGTACGGGTGATGAGGTCGTTCAGCTCTGTGGCCAGCATGCCAAGCATGTTACCGTGAGGCCCATGGCTGGGACTGAGCGCGGCGACCAACGTCCGCCGCGGGTGTTCGCGGACGAGAAGACGACCCTGGTGGAGTTCCTGGACTACCTGCGCGACTCTGTGGCGGCCAAAATCAGCGGCGTGCCCGAGGAGCAGGCGCGCAACCCGATGGTGCCCTCTGGCACGAGCCTGCTGGGGCTGGCGAAGCACCTGCGCGTCGTCGAGCTGGGCTGGTTCGGCTGGTCCTTCGCCGGCGAGGACGGGCTTACGGCCGCCGATGGCCAGGTCGTGCCCAGCGACACCGTCGACAGCATCGTGGCGGCTTACCGCGAGGCGGCTGCTCACTGCAACCAGCTCATCGCTTCAGCCAGCCTGGAGCAGCGCGCCGCCCGCGCCCGTCGCGACGGGGAGGAGCCGGCCACCTTGCGCTGGATCCTGGTCCACCTTATCGAGGAGACGGCCCGCCACGCCGGCCATGCCGACATCCTGCGCGAGCAGATCGACGGTTCCGTAGGCCGCTGAGTCTGCCTCTTTGTCATTCAGAGCGCAGCGAAGAATCCGCCCCTACACACCCAGCTGCCCGCAGATCCAGTTCAGGATCACGCCTGGCGTGCGCGGCGTGGTGCCCATGTGGCCAACTTCGGGGAACCAGCCGCTCTTGGGGTCGCCGTGGGCGAACAGCAGCCACATGTCCTCGATGGGGAAGATGCTGTCCTTGGTGCCGTTGACGCACAGCAGCGGCGCGCAGGGCTGGTCCAGGATGCCCTGGTCCAGCAGTGACAGCTTGGGCGCGAAGTCCAGCCAGCCGTCGAGGCCCTCCTGTCCGAAGGCGAAGGCCAGCGTCTCGGCCAGCTCGTAGGCGTACTCGCCGTGCTGCGCCTTTTCGATCCACTCCGGGGTGAAGGCGTAATGGGCGCAGCCGCCGTGGTTCACAGCGCAGCGGATGCGCTCGCGTCGGATGTGGGCCAGCTTGGCCGCCCAGTAGCCGCCGGTGCTGGCGCCCCAGCAGGCGATCCGGCTGGCGTCCACGTCGTCCCGCGCGGCCAGCCAGTCGAGCACCGGGTCCCAGTAGCGCTCGCCGTCCACCCCGCCCTTCATCGGCGCCTGGCCGACGCCGGCTTTGTCGATGGCCAGCACGGCCACGCCTCGCGCCAGGTAGGGGTCCGCCCGGCGCTCCTCCTTGTAGCCGTCGATGCCGCCCCAGGCCAGCAGCACCGGCACGCGGCCGGCCTGCTTGGGCCGGCGCCAGTAGCCCACGATGCGGTCGCCCTCGCCCGGCCGGCCCTTGAAGGGAATCTCAACGACTTCCAGCGGCGGGTCGAACCAGCGCGCCGCCTTGAGGTAGCAGGCGCGGCTCTTCTCATAAGCGGCGATCTTGCCCGCCGAGTTGATGGTGGGGTAGCGGCCCAGGCGGTTCAGCACGTAGGCCCGCATGTATTCGGTCTTGGCGGCCGCGGCGTCGCCCTTCGCCTCGGCTTGCTGCGCGCGCTCCTCGACAGGTCTCGCGGCCTCCATGAAGGCTGCCGCCCAGGCGTCGTGGTCCAGCGTGTTCAGCCGGTCCAGCACGGACCGCATCAGCGCCTCGTCCACGTGCTCGAAGTAGCCGTGGCGCGCGCGCTCCAGCATGTTCTGCTTGGCGTCCTCGTAGGGGCGGACGTAACGCTCGATCTGCCGAACTGCCATGTGCCTTAGACCTCCACTCAAGTAATCCCTCTCCCATAGCTTTCGCCGTCCGCGTAGGACTGGGAGAGGCTAGGTGAGGGCACTTACCCGTTCCTGTGCGGACCATAGTATGCTGTTCAGCCATGGCTGAACAGCCAAGCGCAGTCGTCCTGGTGCTGGCGACAATGCTCGCGGCTTGCGGCCCAGCGCCGGCAGCTTCCCCTGCTCTCGCCCCGGGATCGGCGCCCGCCCAGGCCGCCCAAGCCACCGTCCGCTTCGGCACCCTGGTGCCGTCAGTCAGCGATGCCGGCTGGGTCATCGCCGAGGACAAGGGCTGGTTCGTGGAGCAGGGCATCAAGCTCGAGGAAAGCCAGTACGACTCGGCCGCCAACATGGTGGCGCCGCTTGGCTCCAACCAGCTCGACGTTGGCGGCGGGGCCCCCAGTGCCGGCCTGTTCAATGCCATTGGCCGCGGCGTCAACATCATCATCGGCGCCGACAAAGGCTCCAACCCGCCCGGCCACGGTTTCCAGGGCCTGCTCCTTCGCCCCGACCTGGCGGACAAGGTCAAGACGCCGGCCGACCTCAAGGGCCTCAAGCTGGCCATCCCGGCCGAGGGCGTGTCCCTCGAAGCGGGCGCCGGCGCGCTGCTCAAACAGGCCAACCTGACGTTGAAGGACGTGGACGTCACGCACATCGGCTTCCCCGACATGATCCCGGCGCTGGCCAACAAGAGCATTGACGGCGCGTTCGAGATCGAGCCCTTCCTGGCCAACGCGGTGTCCAAGGGCGTTGGCGTGCTGTTCCAGCGCAGCGACAAGTACGCGCCCAAGCAGCAGGTGGCCGTGCTGCTGCTGTCGCCCGGCTTCGCCGCGCAGCAGGACGTGGCGGTGCGGTTTATGGCCGCCTACTTGAAAGGCATCTGCCTGTACGAGCAGGGCTTCGAGAAGAACGATCCCGCGGCGCGGGCCGAGGTCATCGACATCCTGAGCCGGCGGACCAACGTCAAGGACAAGGCCCTGTACGAGCAGATGGTCATGCCCGGCTTCAACCCCTCAGGCAAGGTCAATTCCGACGATCTCAAGGCCCAGCAGGACTACTACATCTCCGCCGGCGAGCAGCAGAAGCCAGTCGACGTCACCAAGGTCGTCGACCTTCGTCTGGTCGACGCCGCCCTTCAAAAGGTCGGGGCCTGCAAGCTCTGACGTCATCCTGAGCGCAGCAAAGGACCCGTCCTCCAGCCTCTAGCTACCAGCCTCTGACTACATGGATTGCAGGCCCTGGCTCACGGTGTCCTCCTCGGCGCTGCTGAGGGCGTTCTCGGGCAGCGGGAAGCGGGCGTCGGCAAATACCTCGCGCCACTTGCCGTGCAGCTCGCGCAGGAATTCGGGGCTGGCCTGGGCCACCCGCGGCCACTCGCGGATGCGCTCGAACGGCTTGCAGGCGTCGATCAGCGCGCGGGTGTTGTAGGGCGGCATCTTGCGGTTCTCCAGCAGCGGGTCGGCGCGGCTGCCCCATGATTTGCGCATGATGTCGATGTCCTCGGCCGGATCGGAGCGCGTGCACACCGCCCACATCACCTCCTCCAGGTTGGTGGGATCGATGTCCTCGTCCACCACGATCACGTAGCGCACCATGTAGGCTGCCGGCTGACACTGCGCCGCTATGTAGCCGGCCTGGCGCGAATGGCCGCAGTAACGCTGCTTGATCGACACCGCCAGCAGCATCCGTCCGCCGCCGCACTCGTGCGCCCATACGCCGCGGACCTCGGGGATGCCGGCCTTGACCAGCGCGTCCTGGATCATGGCCGACTTGAGCGCGGCCCTCATATAGGAATAGTCATGGGGTGGCTTGGACGGGGGCGAGCCCA
>DAIUFO010000230.1:2358-6257 GCA_036844545.1 Chloroflexota bacterium | reverse complement strand
TTTAGAAGAGAACAAACGCCTTTCGCAAGTCCCTCTAAAAGAGCCGCACCCAAAAGGAACAGCACACGGAAAAGAACCCGGGGGCGGGATCAGGCTCTCCAAAACCGTGGGTAGGGGTTGCCTTTCACCTCCCTGAACCCCCATTTTTCCGGGGAAACTAGCTAGAGCGCTGGAAGGCTGGGCAGAGGGCCGATCACGGCTTCTGCCCAGCGGGCCACGCTCAACAGCGCAGCCTCCTCGAACGGCCGGCCTGCCAGCTGCAGCGCGGTGGGCAAGCCGTCCCGGTTCACACCTGTCGGCAAGCTGATGGCCGGCAGGCCAATCTGCGTCCATGGCGCTTGGAACGAGGCGTCGCCCGTCGTTTCCGGGCCAGGCGCCACGTTGGAGGCCGTTGGCGTGAGCAGCGCATCTACTTGGGCCAGCAGGCGGTCCATACCGTTCCGGAACCGGCGCCGCAGCCGCTGCGATTGAATGTAGCTGGCGCCCGGGATGAGCTGTCCGGTCTGGACAGTCTCGCGCAGCAGCGGCGCGTAGCCACCCGGCTCGCGCTCGATGAGCTGCTTGTGGCACGCCGCGGCCTCGACGTGCATGATCAGGTCGTGCGCCGCGCTGACCAGCTCGAAATCCATGGGCAGCCGCGGCTCGACCAACGTTGCGCCTGCCTGTTCCAGCTTGCTGGCTGTTTGTCGCACCTGATCGCGCACGTCCGGCTGAGCCCGGTCGAAGTAATCCACAACCAGGCCCAGCCGCGGCGGCGCCGCGCGCGGAGCGTTGTACGCCGCCAGGTAGTCGTCCACAGGCTGCCGGGCGCTCGACGGGTCGTCAGGGTCGCGGCCGGCCAGCGCCCCTAGCGCCAACGCGACGTCCTCGACCGAGCGGCAGATGAAGCCAATTGTGTCGAACGACCAGACCAGAGGGAAGACATTGCGCCGGCTGATCCGGCCAAACGTCGGCTTGAAGCCGACCACGCCGCAGTAGGCAGCCGGCCGGAGCACTGAGCCTTTGGTCTGCGTGCCCAGCGCCAGCGGGACCATCCGGCTGGCGACCGCCGCCGCCGAGCCGCTGCTCGAGCCACCCGGCGTACGGTCGAGGTTCCAGGGGTTGCGTGTGCGGGGTGGGTCGGCCATTGCGAACTGTGTCGTGATGGTCTTGCCCAGGACGATTGCCCCGGCTCGCCGCAGCCGGCTCACGGCTTCCGCCTCGTGTTCCGGCACGAAGGTGGCGAATGGTGGAAACGAGGCCGTAGTCCGCAGGCCGCCCGTCAGGTAGATGTCCTTCACACCCACCGGCACGCCTTTCAGAGGCAGCTCGCCAGTCACGCTCTCGAGAGCTCGCGCCGTTTTTAGCGCACCTTCGCGGTCCAGCGTCTCCCAGGCCTGGACCTTGCCATCCACCTCGTCGATCCGCGCCAGCAGCGCTTCGACGATCTCGACAGGCGAAGCTTCCCGATCATTGACCAGACGGGCCAGCTCCGAAGCTGTACGGCTGGTGAGCTCGTCAGCGGCCATTGCTGTCGGGCTCCTCGTCGAGCAGGTCGAGGGGCTGCTGCTCGACGAGCGACAGCCAGTGGGCGATCTCGCCCAGGCGCTTGGTAAGCTCGCCTGCGCGCTGCTCGCCATAGGCCCGAACGGCGGCATCCCGCAGCCCTTCGCGAACGGAATCCTCGGTGGCCATCAGTTGAAGCGCTCGAAGTCTTTGCCGTCGATGTAGGACAGGACCGCGTCCACGGCGGCATCGGCAAACCGCCCGACGCCGAGGTCCGTCGGCCAGCCGATGTGCGGCGTCAGCACCACATTGGGCAGCTTCCGCAGCGGGTTGTCCGCGGGCAGCGGCTCCTCGTCGTACACGTCCAAACCCGCTCCGGCAATGCGCCGGCTCGTCAGCGCCTGTACCAGCGCAGCCTCCTCAACAACCGGTCCGCGGGAGGTATTGATCAAGTAGGCCGACGGTTTCATCATTGCCAGTTGCGCCTCGCCGATGAGCCCCCGCGATTCCGGCGTCAGTGGCACGTGAACGGACACGATGTCCGATCGTCGCAGCAGCTCCTCCAGCGACGCCGCTGATGCGCCACGCTCGGCCGCCCGCTCGGGCGTGATCGAACGGCTGTACGCCAGCAGCTTGACTGCGAAGGGCGCCGCCAGCCGGGCGACGTGCCCGCCTACGCCGCCGAGGCCGATCAAGCCCAGCGTCTTGCCCCGCAGCTCGCGGCCCAGCGGCGCCGTCCACTGGCCCGCGTGCATCGCCGCGTCGGCGCTGGCGATGTGCCGCAGCACGGCCAGAATCAGCCCAATGGTCAGCTCGGCGGCTCCGGTGGACGGGCCGCTGCCGGCGGCGCGAGCCACCACGATACCGCACTCGGTCGCCGCCTCAAGGTCGACGTTCGGCGCCCGGCCGCCGGTCTGAACCAGCAGCTGCGCGTCAGTCAGCTGGCGCAGCAGCTCGGCGCTGAACCGCGTCCGCTCGCGATTGGCGATCAATACCTCGAAGCCTCTCAGCTTGGACGTATTGGTCGGCTCGGTGAAGAACTCGACGCGGGCGCGACCATCCAATCGCTTGATGGCGTCAGTATGTCGCCAGGCGTCCTGCCAGTCATCCAGGACCGCCACATTGGTAGTGCTCATGCGCGGAGTACTTTACCGGATCACGCGGGCACCAGCGGGGCTGAGCGCCGTCCCGGTGCGGAGGGTCAGGTCAGGGCAAGCTGGCGCTTGATAGCACTCTCGATGGCCCGCATCTCTCCCACGGTTACGGCGCCGACATAATCGAGGACGCGCTCCTTAGTGACGGTCTGTATCTGATCGGCCACCGCCTTGCCGGATCGCCCAGCGACTTGAACCGCGGCTTCCCAGGGTTGAAGACGGCGAACACCCGACGTAAGAGGTACAACTTGGAGTCGATTAGCCACCTTGTTTGCCGCGTCGTTGCTGACGATCACTGCCGGTCTGGTTTTTCGAATCTCGCCGCCCGACGCGTGCTCGAACCTGACCCAGTAAACATCACCACGCGTCATCGTCATCCAGACCGTCGCCTATGGTGCCTTCGATCCATTCCAGCGCCTCGCGCTCCGCCTCTTCATCGAGAGCGGCCTCACGGTACGCTGCTTCCAGCGCGTCGTTCACAACAACGTGAGGTCGCACGAGATTCTCGATGAACCGGCTGATTTCGCCTCGTCCGACCTGCTGATGAAGCCCCCGATAGACCTCGTCGGCGATAGTGATGGTGAGCTTACGCTGCATTCGAAAAGTATACGTGTATACGTATGAATCAGCGCGACATCCGCAGCCGGAAATCCGCCGTGTCGACCGAAGCCTCAATTGCGTCGCCTCGCTGCATCGTGGCTAGCAGCACACGAACTTGGTCTACTGGCAAGTGGTCAGCGGCTGCGTCTGCGCCGAACCAGCATTCCTCTTGAGCGAGCAGCGCCTGGCGCGCTTCAGCGACGGTGACTTTTTGGAACCTCAGGCGCATGCCGGGGCGGCACTGGGCCAGCAGGCGAACGTCAGCGGTGATGACGGTGGCGATTTTGGGATAGCCGCCGACCGATGGCCGGTCGGCCAGCATGATGATGGGGTTGCCGTGTGGTGGCACCTGGACTGAGCCCAGCACGATGCCGTCAGACACGATTTCCGCGGAGCCCTGGTGCTTCAGGGGATGGCCGGCTAGGCGGTAGCCCATCCTGTCGGCGTCGGTGCTGATCTGGAAGGGAGTGCTGAGGAATTCGGCGATGGTCGCGTCAGAGAAATGGTCCGCTTGGGGGCCAAGGACGACGCGGAGCGTCTGCTCGTGGCCTTGGGGCAGCGGGAGGTCCGGAGCGGTGGCTGGCGCGGGGCCGGGCACGGAGCTGCCGATGGCCAGCATGTCGCCAACTTGCAGCGCCCGGCCTTCAAAGCCCCCAAAGC
>DAIUFO010000230.1:0-2348 GCA_036844545.1 Chloroflexota bacterium | reverse complement strand
CCGCCGCGGGTGTAGGTCGAGCGCGAGCCGAGCACGGGCGGGACGTCGATCCCGCCGGCCAAGGCCAGGTAGACGCGTGCGCCGGCGCTTGTGCGACCGACCGCCAGCTCATCCCCGGGTTGCAGTTCGAGCGCTTGGCCGGAACGGGCCGGAGCGCCATTCAGATGACAATCGGCCGCGGCGCCGTGGAGCGCCACAGTACACGCGCGTACGACGCGGAGGGTGGGGCCGAGCAAGGTGATCTCCAGCGCTGCCGCGTCCTGCGCGTTGCCGGCCAGGCCGTTGGCCAGGCGTAGGGCCAGCGGATCCATAGCGCCGGCGACGCTCACGCCCGAGGCTTGGTAGCCCCAGCGGCCGAGATCCTGGATGGTCGTGAACAGCCCTGGCTTCAGCACCTCCAGGGCCGGATGGCTGGTGCGACCCGCCGCGACGGCCATCCGCGCGTTGTCCCCCGGTGGGAGCTGCTCGACCGGTTGAAACGTGATGCGATCGCCAGCCTTGACCGGGCAGGGAGGATCGGCGTTGACGTCGAACAACGTGAAATTGGTGCGGCCCAGCAGGCGCCAGCCGCCGGGCGTCGGCACTGGGTAGACGCCGGTCTGTTGCCCGCCGATGCCCACAGAGCCCGCCGGCACCAGCTTGCGCGGGGTGCCCAGGCGCTGCGTGTGCAGCTCCTCAGGCAAGCCTCCCAGGAACGCGAACCCTGGGCTGAAGCCCACGCCGTACACCACGTACTCACGGTTGGCGTGCAGCTCGACGACCTGATCTGGCGTGAGCTGATGAATCTGCGCCACGTCCTCCAGGTCCGGGCCGTCTTCTCCGCCGTAGCGCACTGGCAGGACGTGGAGCTTGCCCGGGGGAAGGTCCAAAGAGCCCGAGCGCGCTTCGACCTCTCGAAGCTGGGCCTCGAGCTGCTCCGGCTCCGCCCGGCGTGGGTCGACGTGGACCGTGACCGAGCGGTACGTCGGCACCAGCTCGAGAAAACCATGTGGCGGCGTCGCGAGCACCGCCTGCGCGAGGGCCCGCACCTGCCGGTGCAGCTCCAGGCTGATCTCGTTCCCGAACTCGACAGTAATAGCTGCGTCGCCGCACCACAGGTAGCGGGCCATCAAGCGCTCTTGCCGCGGAAGAGATGCGTGTAATCCTCGGCATAGAGCCGGGAGCGCTCGCCCGAGCGCTCCCCAAAGGCCTCGCCCACCAGGATGATGGCCTGCCTGGTGAAGCGTGCCGCCCGGACCTTGCGGCCCACGTCCGCCAGCGTGCCGCGCACGATCTTCTCGTCCGGCCAGCTCACCTTGTAGACCACGCAGCACGGCGTCTCCGACGGGTAGCCGGCCGCGATCAGGTCGCGCACGACCTTGCCCATCATGGCCGCGCTCAGGAAAATGGCCATCGTTGCCCGGTGCGCCGCGAGGCTGGTCAGCTCCTCCTTGGCCGGCACCGCCGAGGCGCGTCCCGACCGCCGCGTGAGGATGACGGTTTGGCTGACGTTCGGTACCGTCATCTCGACGCCGAGCCGGGCCGCGGCCGCGAATGCCGACGACACTCCGGGCACGATCTCGTAGGCGACGCCCTCACGATCGAGGATGGCGATCTGCTCGTTGATGGCGCCGTAAATCGATGGGTCGCCGCTCTGGAGGCGCACCACGCGTTTGCCGGCTCGCACCGCCGCCAGCATCAGCTCCATGGTTTGCTCCAGCGTCAAAGTGGAGCTGCCATGGACCTCGGCTTCCGGCTTCGCGAACTGGCACACGTCGGGGCTCACCAGCGAGTCGGCGAAGACGATCACGTCGGCCGCCTCGATGAGTCCCTTGCCTTTCAGCGTCAAAAGCTGCGGATCGCCCGGCCCGGCGCCGACGAAGTGGACCAGCGGACCCGACGTCACGGCCGCGCGACGACGATCTGGCCGAAGTAGTCGAGCTTCTGCTTGCGCAAGCTCTCGACGTCCTCGACCACGCGCTGCTCCGGCCAACCGGCGCGCTCGACGTAGATAGCCTGGTCGATCCGGCCGGTGGTGCGTAGCGCTTTGAGTACCGCGTCGATTGCCATGCTCACCTTCAGGATCACGACGGTGTCGAAGGTGGCGAGCGCGTGCATGACCTCGCCCGTGGCCGGCACGATGGCGACCCGCTGCCGGTCGTCCGCCAGCGGGATGCGCAGCGCGGCGGCGCCGGCCGTCGCCGACGACACGCCAGGCACGATCTCCAGCGGCAGGTCTGGATAGACACGCCGCAGCTCGCTGTAGACATGGACAAACGTGCTGTACAGCAGCGGGTCGCCTTCGGTCGCAAACACCGCTATCTGCCCCTGCTGAACGGCGTCGGCAACAGTGGCCGCGTGCTCGTGCC
>DAIUFO010000229.1:0-6277 GCA_036844545.1 Chloroflexota bacterium | reverse complement strand
GGTACGCAATCGAGCCCGGCGGCGTCTTCGCGCGGCCGTCCGCTCGCTGCTGCCCAACGTCCCGGCTGCCTGGGATATACTCCTAGTCATACGGTCACCGGGCGCTCGAGCAACCGGCGCCGAATTCTTTTACGCACTGGAAGAGTTGCTGCGCCGGCGTGGACTCGCCGAGGCGCGAGAGGAATGAAATACCTGGCCCTGGGAGCAATCCGACTGTACCAGTTAACCCTGTCTCACTTGTTCCCATCGACCTGCCGGTTCGAGCCATCCTGCTCTCACTATGGGTATGAAGCCATCAATCGCTATGGCTTGCTGCGAGGCGGCTTGCTGGCGGCGCGCCGCCTCGGCCGCTGCCATCCCTTTCACCCGGGCGGATACGACCCGGTCGTCTGATGTCCAACTGGTTTAGGTTCATCGCCGAGCCGATGGCTCACGCGTTGATCTTCCTGGCCCAAAACGTCGGCGGCGCCGGCATCGCCATCATCATCTTCACGCTCGGCATCAAGCTGCTGCTGGTGCCGCTGACGCTGCAGCAGCTCAAGTCCGCCAGGGCTATGCAGGAGCTGCAGCCGCACATCAAAGAGCTGCAGACGAAGCTTAAGAACGATAAGCAGAAGCTCACCGAAGAGACCATGGCGCTCTACAAGGAGCACCACGTCAACCCGGCCGCCGGCTGCTTGCCGCTGCTGGTGCAGCTGCCCATCCTCTACGGCCTGTACGGGGCGCTGATTGCCCTGGGCAACGCTTGCGCCAGCCAGGTGAACGGCGTTTGCGTGCCGGACATACTCCACAACGATCTGTTCACCCAGTCGTTTCTGTGGCTTCACGGCGAGCTGACCAACAGCAACGGCATCACCTTGAGGGGCCTTTCGGCGCCCGATCCGGTGCACATCCTGCCGGTCCTGTGCGTGGTGTCGCAGTGGGTCCAGCAGCGCATGATGCAGACCACCAAGCCGGCCGACCCGCAGCAGGCGGCGATGCAGTCGATGATGCAGTTCATGCCGCTGATGATCGGCGTGTTCTCTTGGAACCTGGCCGCCGGCTTACCGCTGTATTGGGCGGTGTCGACGCTGTTCAGCATCGTGGTGCAGTACTTCATTACCGGCTGGGGCAAGCTGTTCGAGATGCCGACGTTCGGCGGCCTGGGCGGGCTCCTGGGCGGCAGCGGCGGCGGTGGCCTCGGCTCGAATGGCCCTTCACGCAATGGCGCCTCGCGCAACGGCCGCCAGCCCCGCAAGTCGGCTCCACCACCGAAGGCCAGGTCGAAACCTACCAAAGCAAGAACACGACGCGGCTGACCAGCCCGCGTTTGGAGGGACGAACATGGAGACGGTTGAAGTCACTGGCAAAACAGTCGACGACGCCATAGCGGCGGCCTCGGCCAAGCTCGGTATCCCCGCCGATCGCTTGGATTACACGGTTATCGGCGAGGGCAGCAAGGGTATTCTCGGCATCGGCGCGGAGGATGCCCGCATCAACGTCAGCCTGCAGGCGGCGCTGGCCCCCGGCGAGCGGCCCCCGGACGGCGGCTACGCTGCCGCGGCTGCGCCTGTCGCCGAGTCCGAACCGGCCGAAGCTCGAGCCGGCGCGCCAGCCCGCCCCGAGCGGCAGCCGCGCCCCAAGCCTCAGGTGGAAGACGCCCCGGACGTCGCGGCGGACATGCTGGAGGAGCTGTTGGAGAAGATGGGCGTGGACGCCGAGGTGGAGGTCCGCGAGGAGGATCCCATCACCCTCAACGTGATTGGCGAGGACTTGGGCATTCTGATCGGCCGCCGCGGCGAGACCCTTTCGGCGGTGCAGTTCATCCTCAACCAGATGCTCAACCAAAAGACCGGCGAATGGTTCGGCGCAATTGTCGATGCCGAGGACTACCGCCTGCGCCGGGAGGAACAGCTGCGCGGCATCGCCCAGCGTATGGCCGACCGCGCCCGCTACTACCACCAACCGGTCACCCTCGATCCCATGCCGCCGAACGAGCGCCGCATCGTCCACATGGCCCTCGCCGAACAGGGCCAAGTGGACACTCACAGCGTCGGCGAAGGCGATGACCGCCGCGTCGTCATAACACCGCGCTAGGGCAAAGGGAATAGGGCATAGGGCAAAGTGCCTCGGATGGCCGGAACGCATCTACTTTGCCCTATGCCCTATCTACTATGCCATTGAGCACCCCCGACCTCGTCGTAGTAGGACACGTCTGCCGCGACGTGGTGGCTGGGCCCGCCGGCTGGCGCCCGGGAGGAGCCGTCTTTTACGCGGCGAGCGCCGCGGCGAGGCTCGGCTACTCCGTCGGCGTCGTCACCGCGGGCGCGTCCGAGGTGGAAGTCTTGCGGGAGTTACCCAACACCGAGGTCGTGAGCCTTGATGCCAAGCGATCTACTTCCTTCGAGAACGTCTATGAGCCGGCTGGCCGGCGGCAGTATCTCCGCGCGCTGGCCCCGACCATTCCCGCGGACATGATCCCTTCGGAGTGGCGCAAAACCCCCGTGGCGCTGCTGGCGCCCGTCGCCGGCGAAGTTCCCCCGGCCATGGCGCGCGCCTTTCCGCGAGCGCTGCTTGGACTCTCGCCTCAAGGCTGGATGCGCCGCCTTGTGGTCGGCGAGGAAGTCCGTTATCAGGCCTGGAATCGAGTCCTGGAGGTGCTGCCCAACGCCGCCGCCGCCATCTTCAGCGAGCAGGACGTGCTCGGCCACTCCGTAGGCTGGCTGGGCTGCCGTGGCCCGGTGCTGGTGATGACGCGGGGCGAGCTGGGTTGCGAGCTGATCCATTCGGGCAAGACCCGACGCGTGGCTGGTTTTCCGTCCAAAGAGACCGATCCAACCGGCGCCGGCGACGTCTTCGCCGCCGCGTTCATGCTGAAGCTGCACGAAACACGCGAGCCCATGGAAGCGGCGCGCTTCGCCAATTGCGTTGCATCCTTCTCAGTCGCCGCTTCCGGCGCCGAAGGCATGCCCAGCGCGGAGCAAGTCCAAGAGCGGCTGAGCCAAAGAGTTCCTCTCCCACCGCGGTGGGAGAGGCTAGGTGAGGGCACTCCATAGTGGATGCCGAGCTCGTCTCGTTCGCTTCGCCATCCGAAGCCCGAACCGCCTTCGAGGCTCTGGGCATCGAAGCGGAAGGAGCGCGGCGCCTGGCCATGAAGGCCATCCTGCGACCGATCCTCGTCCGTGGTGTGAAGGGCGGCGCGGCCAACCTCCTCAAGCAGGAGATGCTCGCCCGCGGCGGCGATGTCGCCGTGCCCTCAATCGCCGTGATGCACCCGGAGACCCTGGTGGACGTGTGCCTGCTCGGCACCCTGCAGGACTATCGATCGCTGCTCCGCTATCTCAGGTCCACGCCGCTGTTCGGCCTGCCGGACCTGGCCGAGCAGCTGGCCAACCTCCTCGTCCCCGACCTCCCGTAAAGGGCAAAGTGGATAGGGCAAAGGGCGCGCGTCCCCAAGACGAGACTTTGGCCTATGCCCTATCCACTTTGCCCTTACGATAGCGTCGGTGCGCTTCGCCATCCCTGACCTGATCTCCAATTCCTACTTCCCGGTCATCGCCGCGGCGGAGCTGGGCCTGTTCCGCGAAGAGGGGCTTGACGTCGACCACGTGGACCTTTTCTTCCCCGTCCCGAAAGCCATGGAGGCGCTGCGGCGTGGCGAGCTCGACTTCGTGGCCGGCGCCGCGCACGCGACGCTGCAAGCCTTCGACGATTGGCGTGGGTCCAAGCTGCTGGCAGCGCTGGCCCAGCGCATGTATTGGTTCCTCGTGCTTCGAGCCGACCTGGGCGCCAAGCGCGGCGAGATCGAGAAGGTGCGCGGGCTGCGCATCGGTGCGGCGCCGGGGCCCGACCTGGGGCTGCTGCGCCTGCTGCGCGAAGTCGGCCTGGAGCCCGGCCGCGACGTGCAGGTTGGACCCGTGCCGGGCACGGCGGCAGCCAGCGTGTCCTTTGGCGTCACCGCCGCCCAAGCGCTGGCGGACGGCCTGCTCGATGGCTTCTGGGCCAACGGCATGGGCGCTGAGGTCGCTGTCCGGCGCGGCATCGGCACGGTGGTGCTCGACGTTCGCCGCGGCGACGGACCGGAGGTCGCCTGGCATTACACCTTCCCCGCTCTTGTCACACGCGCGGACACGCCACCCGAGCTTGCGGCCGCCGCCGTTCGCGGGCTCGTTCGGGCGCAGGCGCTGCTCCGAGAGAACCCCGACCGCGCCACGGAGGTCGGCAAGCGCCTGTTCCCGGCCATGGAGGCGGAGCTCATCGCCGAATTGATCCGCCGCGACCTGCCCTACTACGACCCCGCCATCTCGCCTGACGTGTTCGACGCCCTCAACAGGTTCGGGGCGGATATGGGCATCCTGAACACCGCTCCCGATTACCGTGAGGTGGTCGCCGTGGAGCTCAGCCACCTGTGGAGCGGCGCTTAGATTCGAGCGAGTACGATAGGCGCGATGGCCGTCGTCAGCCGCGAAGTGGAGGAGCACGCCCCCAGCAACAGCGGAGAGACGTCACTTCAGGCATACCTGACCCAGCTGGAGCGGGACCACCCCGAGTGGGTGGTCCACGTCACCGAGCCGGTCGACCCAGCCAAGTTCGAGGTCACCGCGGTCCTTCAGCAGCTGGAGCTTCGGGACCAATACCCGCTCGTGATCTTCGACCGGCCGCTGAACCTGCTGGGCCAGGTGTGCGACTTCCCCATCGCCACCAACGTCTACGCCGGCCGGCAGCGCTGCGCGGTGGCGCTGGGCTTGAGGCCCGAGGACTTCGGCCAGGAGCTGGCGCTCGAGTACGCCCGCCGCGAGGAGCGCCGGCTCCAGCCGATCGTGCTTCCCAAGGGGGACGCCCCAGTCAAGCAAGTGGTCCAGACCGGCGAGGACGCCGACCTGCGGCAGTTCCCGATCATCCGCCACCATCGCATGGACGGCGGCCCGTACATCGACATGTCGCCCGTGGTACGCAACCCCGAAACCGGCGTCTACAATGCTGCTTTCCTGCGGACCCAATACAAAGGCCCGCGCAAGCTGGGCCTGCACATGTCGCCCCGGCATAGCTGGCAGATCGTCCGGAACAACGAGGAGCACGACCGGCCGACGCCTATCGTTATCGTGGTCAGCCACCATCCCGCCTATTACCTGGGCGCGCTCAACGTCTCGCCCTACGGCGAGGACGACTACCAGGTCATCGGCTCGATCATGGACCGGCCGCTGCGCGTCACCGCCAGCGAGACCTGGGGCGACGCCATCCTGGTCCCGGCTGACGCCGACATCCTCATAGAGGGCGAGGTGCTGCCCAATGTCCGCGAGGTGGAAGGGCCGTTCGGGGAGTTTCCCGGCACCTACGGTCCGCAGCGGGTGCGCTGGGTGATCGACGTCAAAGCCATCTCCCGCCGCCGAAATGCTGTCTACCAGGATATCTTCACCGGCCACAAAGACGTCTGGACCATGGGCTCCTTCCCCAAGGAGGGCGCCATCTTCAACCGCATCAAGGGAGTCGTGCCAACGGTCAAGGCCGTCCATTTGCCGGCCAGCGGCGTGGGGCGCTTCCACTGCTGGATCAGCATCGACAAAAAGGTGGACGGCGAGTCCAAGCAGGCGGCGCTAATCGCCCTCGGCGCCGTCGATTTCGTGAAGCACGTGGTCGTAGTTGACAGCGATATCGATGTCTATCGCGAGGAAGAGGTGCTGTGGGCCATCGCCACGCGTGTCCAAGCCGACCAGGACGTGGACGTCATCAAGAACGTCAAGGGCAACACGCTGGACCCGTCCCAGACCGACGATATCCTGACCAGCAAGATGATTATCGACGCTACCAAGCCCGTTCGCCGCCCCTTCGAGGCGCGGCTGGACATCGCCCAGGACGTGCTCGACCGCACCGTCCTTGAGAAGTTGATCCCCGCGGACCAGCTGGCCCGCATCCGCGGCTGATGGCGCGCCTATTCTGGGTGACCTGCCCCTTCTGCAAAGACCGCTTCTATTGCCACTACGGCGATCTGCGCCACACCCAGTGGCAGCTCCGCTGCCCCTACTGCGAACGCGAGTTCCCTCAAGAAGACAGCCCGAAGATTGACGAATAAGCCTCAAATATCCCCTCTCCCGCCGCGGCGGGAGAGGGCGAGGGTGAGGGAACCCTGACATACCTCGAGGAGGGCCTCCCTCGGGTAAGCGCCGAAAACCTGGCGACCACCGTCGCCGCCATGTTCCAGAAGCTCGGCCTGCCACCCGAAGACGCCGCCCTCGCCGCGGATGGCCTAGTGTAGGTCGTCACAAATAGGCTGAGTTATTCGTTCTAATAAGCAGCCAGT
>DAIUFO010000228.1:0-6287 GCA_036844545.1 Chloroflexota bacterium | reverse complement strand
CCTTTGGCACGGTTTCCATTTGTCACCTCAACTTTGCTAGAAGCGAAACCAACCTGGACATCCAGGTTGTCGTTTTTGCCGCGCCGAATAAGGCCAACGACTGGGAAGCGGCTATGCTGCAGTCACCCACAGCCAAGGATGTTGTAGGCACAGGGTCGTACTTAACACAAAGTAAACTTTCAGCCGGACAAGGCTTGGCTGTTGCGGTCGAATGGGTTGACTCGAACGTCTATGGGTACGTCTTGGGATGGGGACCTACGCCCCCACGTGACGACGTGAGTTTGTCGCCTCCCGAATGAGGGCACAACTGAATTCGTAGGACACACCGAAGCTACGAGAGGTTGTTGCTACCGTCACAAGAGGGACGACTTCAGCGCCGGCCGAACGACGCCTGTGGTCGCCGCCCGTAGGTACGTCAAGGTTGGGCCTGCGACCGCCTCATCTGATGCCGCTGCAAAATGTCCCGCACGCGGCAGACACCGTCCAGCCCGCTTGCGGCCATTAAAACGCCAATTTTCTGACAGGCAGATCGGTGTAGAACCTCCCCATCTCCTGGTCAAACCCTGAGTTGCCCGGGGGGGCAACTTCCGGCCTAATAGGCCGAGAGTGCGGATTCAAGCTACCCGCGGCGCGGTCCTCGCCAAGGAGCAGGTCGCGATTACGCGGGGACGAGGCCGGTTACGCCAGCCCAGCGGGGCGGTCGATGATGCCGAAGGTCAGCTCGCCTTCGGCGGCGACTTCGCCGTCAATGGTCGCCGACAGGCGGCCTTTCCCGAAGTTGGTGCGCAGGCGTAGCAGCTCGGCTTCCAGGCGCACCTGGTCGCCGGGGCGGGCCATGCGCCGGAACTTCCAGCCGTCCAGGCCGGCCAGCACGGCCAGCTTACCGCGGTAACCGTCCAGGCCCAGGGCAGCCACCGCGCCGACCTCGGCCAGCGCCTCCACCAGGATGGCCCCCGGCAGCACCGGGAAGCCCGGAAAGTGGCCCGACAGGATCAGCTGGTGGCGGCCCACGTCGTCGATCCAACCCACCGCCCGCCGGCCGTAGTCAATGTCGCTGATGCGATCCACGAACAGAAACGGCTCGCGGTGGGGGATGATAGCCTCGATCTCGGCCCGGTCTAGCTGCGGCATCGCCGCGTGTTCTCCAGCTCCTAAAATCCAGCCACTGACTACCCGGATAGTACACTTGTTCCAATCTTGGCCAGCGCGCAGCGGTTCCGGGGACGAAGGCGCTAGTGGCCATACACGTCCTCGATGCTGACAGCGCGGCCAAGATCGCCGCCGGCGAGGTGGTCGAGCGGCCCGCTTCGGTGGCCAAGGAGCTCATCGAGAACGCCATCGACGCCGGCGCGACCGATATCCGGGTCGAGCTCAAGGATGGCGGCATGGCCCTGTTGCGGGTGGTCGACAACGGCTGCGGCATCGCCGCCGAGGAGCTGGCGCTGGCCTTCCAACGCCACGCCACCAGCAAGATCGGATCGATCGACGACCTGCAGATGGTGGCCACCCTGGGCTTCCGCGGCGAGGCCCTGCCCAGCATCGCCGCCGTCAGCGAGGTGACCCTGGCCTCGCGCCGGCCCGAGGACCACGGCGGCAGCCAGCTGCGGGTTCACGGCGGCCAGATCGTCGAACAGACCAGCGCCGGCTGCCCGGCCGGCAGCAGCGTGACCGTGCGCGAGCTGTTCTACAACATGCCCGCCCGGCGCAAGTTCCTCAAGACGCCGCTGGCCGAGGGCGGCCAGGTCACCCGCCTGGTAGGCCACTTCGCCCTGGCCTATCCCGGCATCGGCTTCAGCCTGCTGGCCGACGGCCGGCCGGTGTTCCAATCCAGCGGCAGCGGCGACCTGCTGGACGTTATCGCCCGGCTGTATGGCCCCGAGGTGGCGCGCGGCATGATCCCGGTCGAGCTCAACGACGGCCTGCAGGTGCGCGGCTACGTCAGCCAGCCGCGGGTCAGCCGGGCCAGCCGCAGCCACATCTCGCTGTTCGTCAACGGCCGGCTGATCCAGGGCCGCTCCATGCTGCACGCCGCCGAGGAGGCCTACGCCTCGCTGCTGATGGTCGGCCGCCACCCCGTGGCCGTGCTCAACGTCAACCTCGACCCGGCCCAGGTGGACGTCAACGTCCACCCCAGCAAGGCCGAGGTCAAGTTCGCCGCCGAGCGCCAGGTGCTGGCCCGCGTCCACCAGGCAGTGCTGCAGGCGGTGGCGCGCTACGCCCCGGTGCCGGTCATCGAGCTGCGGGCGCCGGTCATCGGCTCCGTGCCCGGCCCGGCCGGCTACCTGGGCGCGTACACGACGGCGCCGCCAGCTGGCTTTGGCCAAGGTGACGGGCTACGGAGTTGGCCTGGTTCCGACCGCTGGGCGGCGGAGGCTGACCCCGGTGGTCCGCCGGGAGCGTGGGTGAGCGGCTCTGGGGCCGATGGCCAGCAGGCCGGTCTGGACCATTCTGAGCGGTGGAGTGCTGGCCCGAGCGGCATGCTGCAGACGCTGCCCATGCTGCGGGTGCTGGGCCAGCTGGCGCTGACCTACATCATCGCCGAGGGGCCGGGCGGGCTGTACCTGATCGACCAGCACGCGGCGCACGAGCGGGTGCGGCTGGACGCCATCGAGCGCTCGCGCCAGAACGACACCGGCCAGGCGCCGGATGCGCAGCTGCTGCTGCAGCCGCTGACCATCGAGGTCTCGCCGGCCCAGGCGGCCGCCGCCGGCGCCGCCGGCCCGGCGCTGTCGCGGCTGGGCATCGAGATCGAGCCCTTCGGCGACCGGACCTACCTGCTGCGGGCTATCCCGGCCGCCATGCGCCTGGATCAGGCCCGCGACAGCCTCGCGGCCATGCTGGACGAGCTGGCCGCCGAAGCCTCGAGCGCGGACTGGGACGACGCGGCGGCGCACTCGCTGGCCTGCCACACGGCGGTGCGCGCCGGCCAGCCGCTGTCACCGGAGGAGATGAGCGCACTGATCGGGCAGCTGGAGCGCTGCTGGTCGCCGCAAGCCTGCGCCCACGGCCGGCCGACCATGGTCCACCTGTCGCAAGCCCAGCTGGAGCGCGAGTTCGGCCGGCGGTAAACCATATCCCGCTCCGGCGGGAGCCATGCGATGATCGTGCCAGCCCCCATGCCCATCTTCGACTCCCGCTGGGACGACGCGCACGCTGCCACGCTGGATGCTGTCGGCTTGCTGGCGTATCGCTCCAACCTGTTGGGCGCGGACGAGCGCATCGTCAACCGCGGCGGCGGCAACACCTCCACCAAGCACACTGCTGTCGACTACCGCGGCCGTGAGCTGCCGGCGCTGGCCATCAAGGCCAGCGGCTACGACCTCAAGACGGCGCCGCGGGCGGCCTTCCCTGACGTGGCCCTGGAGGCCATTGCCGCGGTGCGGCAGCGGACCGACATGTCCGACGAGGCCATGGTCGACTACCTGGCTCACGCGCTGCTGGAGCCGAGCGCGCCGCGGCCGTCGATCGAGACCCTGCTGCACGGCTTCTTGCCCTGGCAGGACGTCGACCACGTCCACGCCGACGCCGTCGTCAGCTTCTGCATGGCCGAAAGGGGAGAGTCCCTGACGCGGAGCGTCTTCGGCGACGAGGTGGTGTGGGTGCCCTACATCCGGCCCGGTTTCATCATGGCCAAGTGGTGCGCCGACGCTGTCGAGCGCCAGCCCGCGTGCCGGGCCGTGTTCCTGGGCAAGCACGGGCTGGTCACCTGGGCCGACTCGGCCAAGCAGAGCTACCTCAACACGCTCGAGTACATCAACCGGGCGGCCGAGTACATCGAGGAGCGGGCGCGCGGCAAGACCGTCTTCGGCGGCCTGGAGCGGCCCGCGCCGCCGCCAGAGCAGCGGCGCGAGGCGGCGCTGCGGCTGTTCCCGGAGCTGCGCGGCCGGCTCAGCCGCAACAAGCGCATCATCCTGCACTACACCGACAGCGAGGACGTGCTGGGCTTCGTCAACTCGCGCCACAGCCCCGAGATGGCGGCCAAGGGCCTGGCCTGCCCCGACCATGTGCTGTACACCAAAGTCAAGCCGCTGTTCTTGCGGGAGCCGGGAGTCGGGAGTCAGGAGCCAGGGCTGGACGCTGCCCTACGTAGCTATGAGGCGGATTACGAGCGCTTCTTCCGACTGCAGACCGAGGCCGTCTACGGTACGCCGACTCCCGACTCCCGACTCCCGGCTCCCCAGCCGTTCGAAGCCCTACCCAAAGTCGTGCTGGTGCCCGACCTGGGCATGGTCACGGCCGGCAAGGACAAGCGGGCGGCGCTGCTGGCGGCTGAGAACTACACCCGGGCTATCCAAATCATGCGCGGCGCCAGCGTACTGGACCGCTTCGCCAGCCTGAGCGACAAGGACGCCTACGACTTCGAGTACTGGCCGCTGGAGCTGTACAAGCTGACCTTGCTGCCGCCCGAGAAGGAGCTGGCCCGGCGGGTGGCGTTCGTCACCGGCGCGGCCGGGACGATCGGCCGGGCCATCGCCCGCCGCTTCGCCGAGGAAGGCGCCCACCTGGCCCTGGCCGACCTGAACGTCGAAGGCGCCCAGGCTGTGGCTCAGGAGCTGCCGGGCCCGGCCATCGTCGTGCACTGCGACGTGACCGATCCGGCCAGCGTGGAGCGGGCGCTGGCCGATACCGTGCTGGCCTTCGGCGGGCTGGACGTGGTCGTGTCGAACGCCGGCATTGCCGTGGCCAAGCCGATCGACGAGCTCAGCCTGGACGATTGGCGCCGGACCCAGGACGTGCTGTTGACCGGTTACTTCCTGGTGACGCGCGAGGCGCTCAAGGTTATGAAGCGCCAGGTGGTGGCCGGCGACAGGCCGGACACTATCGGCGGCTCGATCGTGTTCGTGTCGTCAAAGGCCGGCCTGGCGCCGGCCAAGAACGCCGCGGCCTACACCAGCGCCAAGGCCGGCGAGCTGCACCTGGCGCGCTGCGCCGCCGAGGAGGCCGGGCCCTTCGGCATCCGCGTCAACAGCCTGGCCCCGGACGCCATCTTCGAAGGCAGCGGCCTGTGGTCAGGCCAATGGGGCCAGGCCCGCGCCGCCAGCCGCGGCGTGGCTGTGGACGAACTGCCGGAGATCTACCGCCAGCGTAGCGCTCTCAAGCTCAACGTCACCGCCGCCGACGTGGCTGAGGCGGCGCTGTTCTTCGCCTCCGACCGCTCGGCCAAGATCACCGGCGCCATCCTGACCGTCGACGCCGGCCTGGCCGACGGCTACGTAAGGTGAAAACGGAGTCCGCGCTCGAGGCGCGCATCGCCGCCGGCGGATTCGCCGTCACTGCCGAGATCGGGCCGCCCAAGAGCGCCGACGGCGAGGTGGTGCGGCGCAAGGCGGCCGCCTTGGCCGGCCTGGTGGACGCGGCCAACGTGACCGACAACCAGACCGCCGTGGTGCGGCTGTCCAGCATCGCCGGCGCGGTCATCGCCAAGCAGGCCGGCGTCGAGCCGATCGTGCAGGTCACCTGCCGCGACCGCAACCGCATCGCCATCCAGAGCGACCTGCTGGGCGCGTCTGCCCTGGGGCTGCGGAACGTGCTGTGCATGACCGGCGACGTGGCCAAGGCCGGCAACCACCCCGACGCCAAGGACGTGTTCGATCTGACCACGGCCGATCTGCTGGCGATGCTGCGGAACATGCGCGAGGAGCACACGTTCCTGAACGGCGAGGCCATGCGGCTGGCGCCGAGCTGCTTCATCGGCGCCACCTCGGCGCCGATGCTGGGGCCGATGGACAAGGAGCTGGCCCGCCTGGAAGAGCGGGTCAGGCTGGGGGCCGACTTCTTCCAGTCGCAGTTCGTGTACGACGTGGCGGCCTTCCGGCCGTTTATGCAGCAATGGGTCGACCGGGGCCTAGCCCAGCGGGCGGCCTTCCTGGTCGGCGTCGGTCCGCTCAAGAGCCTGGCCCAGGCCCAGCACATGAACGGCCTGGCCGGCGTAGTCATCCCGTCCGAGGTGCTCAAGCGCCTGGCCGACGCCGGCGATCAGCAGCAGGAAGGGGCGGCCATCTGCCTGGAGGTCATCGCCCAGCTGCGCCAGCTGCCGGGCGTGGCTGGGGTGCACGTCATGGCCGTGGCCCAGGAAGACGTGGTGCCCGACCTGATCCGCGCCGCGAAGCTGCGCTAGCCGCGGCGTCGCCCGGCGCCATGTCGAACGACACGTCCCCGGCGAGCGGGGCCGCGTCCGTCACGTCGATCGTGACCGTGCCCGAGGTCGGGCTGCTCAGCGCGCCGTCGTTGGTGTGGTAGGTGAACGTGTCCGTCCCGATGAAACCTTGATTGGCCTGGTAGGTGAC
>DAIUFO010000227.1:0-6305 GCA_036844545.1 Chloroflexota bacterium | reverse complement strand
TCATGGAAGAAGCCACCAAGCTGGCGGACATCATCAACGCCAACGGCAAGGTCGTCGTCCAGCAGACCAAGGAGTACATCTACAACTCCTTGGACATGCCGCTCTCGGCGGCGCGGCTGATGGAGGGTGTGTATTATCAGCGCATCCGCCAAAGTCCCGATTACGACGAAGGCTCAGCCGCCTTCACCCAGAAGCGCAAGCCCCAGTTCGCCGGCGACTCGACCGGCGCCAAGCCGAAGCTGTAGATGATCGACCGGCTGCGTATGGGCCCGGCGTGCTACCACGTGTTGCACGTGCTGCCGCCGATGGTGGCCCACGAGATGAACTATTTCGTGGAGGAAGGGCTGGTCGACCGTAACGGCCGGCCCGCGTACGACATCCTGCCAGGGGGCCTATCCCCGTTCAATGCCGAGAAGGTATCGCTGGCCCAATCCATGAAGGAGAAGGGCGTCCACATCGCCATGGACGTCAAGCCGTCGACGGTGGTGTACCTCAACCGCCGTGGGGCTAAGCTGCGCATCATCGCCGGCTGGCGCAACCAATCGCCCAACTGGGTGATGGGCAAGAGCCACATCAAGAGCCTGGCTGACCTCAGGGGCCAGCTCGTCGGCCTCAAGGACTTCGGCAACATCCGCTACTACGCGCTGGCCTACCGCATCCAAAAAGCGGGGCTGGACCCGCAAGCGGACGTTCGCTATATCCGCGGTGTGTCCGACGGCCCCACGGCGCTGCGCAGCGGCAAGGTCGACGCTGCCTTCGTGACAGTGGAAGAGGGGCCGGGGATGCTGGACGAGGGCTACACCAAGCTGTTGGACCTGAGCGTGATGTATCCCGAGGGCCGGCCCGACAGGATCATCGCTGCCACCGAGGAATTCCTGAACGAACGGCCCGATTGGGCCAATGCTTATGTCAAGGGCATGATTCGAGCCTACTGGTTCATGCGCATCATGCCCGACAACTTCGCCTACCTCAACAACCTGGAGCGCCGCATGCGTCACCAATCATTCGACCCTGAAGAGCAGGTTATCCCGCTGAGCTGCCGCACGCCGCTGGCTTGCGAGCTGATGCCCTTCCCGGCCGACGGCCAGGCATCCGGCTTCGACACGTACCTAAAGGAGTGGGTGGAGCTGGGCGAGCTCGACGACGAGGACTGCGCCACCTTGAAGGAGTCGCTGCGGAGCGACATCGTGCACGAGGCGTTCTCGGAGCTCCAGGCCCGGGCGGAGCTGAAGGACCAACTGGCGCGGGCCCGCGAAGTGGCCGCGCGGATCGGCTACTGATGATGCGCAATTTGTTCCTCTCCCACCGCCGTGGGAAAGGAATTGGCTTGCTGGCTGTGCTCGCGCTGGCCGCTTGTGGTGGGCCGGTGGCTGGCTCCGGCGGTAAGGCCGCGGGCACCTACTTTGCCGGCAAGACCATGACGTTGGTCGCCGGCTCCTCCGCCGGCGGAGGGACGGACACGGTGAACCGCATCATCTCGCGTCATCTCGGACGCTTCATCCCTGGGACGCCCACGATTATCGTCGAGAACGTGGAGGGCGCCGGCGGCCTGACGGCGCTCAACCGCGTGGCCACAGCCAAGCCGGACGGCCTCACCTGGGACGGCAGCAACTCCGCCACCTTGCTGTATGCGCAGCTGCAGAGCCAATCCCAGGTCCGCTACGACCTCACCAAGATGGTTTGGGCCGGCAATGCCTTCCAAGACTCCGACGTGCTGTGGGTGCGCTCGACGACACCGTTCACCGACCTCGATTCGATCCGCAACGCTGCCACGCCTCCCAAATTGGGAGGACAGGCGGCGACGCACACCTCGGTGGTCACCCCCAAGCTGGTGCAGGAGTTGACTGGCCTGAAGTTCAACATCGTGGTCGGTTACCCGGGCTCGCCGGAGATTTTCCTCGACGTGGAGCGGGGCGTCCTGGATGGCCGAATGGCCTCTTACCCATCGCTGAAGACGCAGCGGCCCGACTGGATCACCAACGGCACAGTCCGCTTCCTGATGTTCGTCGGGCACCAGCGCAGCCCGGAGCTGCCGAACGTACCCGCCCTGGATGAGCTGACGCCGCCCGACAAGCGCGACCAACTGGCCCTGGTCTACTCGTCGTACATCATGACCAGGGCCATGCTCGGCCCGGCCGGCATCGCGCCGGACGTGGCCAAGACCGTACAGGACGCCTACGCCGAGATGTCCAAGGACCCGGCATTCAAGGCTGACGTCACCAAGACCGGCTTCGAGCCGGTCCTCGCCGATCCCCAGCAAATCCAGGACGCGGTCTCCAAAGTCATCACCAACAACGACATGAAGAGCCTGCTGCTGCGCGTGCTCAGCCAGAAGTAATCCGGCGGCCTAAAGGACGAACGTGGTCTACCTGAACGCCCTGGTGCAAGGGCTATTCGCTG
The DNA here is from genome assembly GCA_036844545.1 of Chloroflexota bacterium. GTDB lineage: Bacteria > Chloroflexota > JAJPGV01 > JAJPGV01 > JAJPGV01 > DATGVV01. The sequence goes on along the minus strand of DAIUFO010000227.1, from coordinate 3,905 downwards.
TGCTGTCGTGGCCGGCGTTTGGGCTGATGCTGCTGGGTGTGGGCATCGGCGTCGTCGTTACCATGGTGCCCGGCCTGGGCGGCGTGTTCGCCTTCTCGGTGATGCTGCCCTTCACCTTCGCCATGACGCCGATCCAGGCCTTCGCCTTCCTGCTGGGCATGCACGCCGTCACCACCGTGAACGACGAGATCTGGTCGGTGCTGTTCGCCGTCCCGTCGGAGGCAAACGCCACCGCGACGATTTTGGACGGCCATCCGCTGGCCAAACAGGGCCGGGCCGGACGAGCCATCGGGGCCCACCTGTTCAGCTCGCTCATCGGCGGCATATTCGGTGCGGCCGTGCTGGCGGCGGCAATCCCGCTGGTTCGGCCGTTCGTGCTGTCGTTCGGCAATCCAGAGCTGTTCATGCTGGTGGTCCTCGGCCTGACCTTCGTGGCCTCGCTTTCAGGCCGCCAGATCGTGCCCGGAATGATCGTCGCCGGGCTGGGGTTGGTGCTGTCGCTGGTCGGCCAGGACCCGATTACCAGCCAGCTTCGTTTCACCTTCGGACAGCTGTTCCTGCAGGAGGGGCCGCCGCTGGTGTCGGTAGTGCTGGGCCTGTTCGCGGTCCCGGCGGTGATCGAGCTCAGCGTGCGCCGGACATCGATCGCCACGGTGCAGGTGGAGCTGGGCAACGACGTGCTCGAGGGCGCCAAGGACACGCTTCGCTACTGGAAGCTGGTGCTCGTCTCGTCGGCCATCGGTGCTCTCTTGGGCATGATCCCCGGCCTGGGAGGATCGGTCTCGCAGTGGGTGGCCTATGGCTGGGCTCGCGACCACTCCAAGCACAAAGAGCAATTCGGCAAAGGCGCCATCGAGGGCGTGCTGGCGCCGGCGGCGGCCACAAATTCGAAGGAGGGCGGCCACCTGCTGCCGACCATCGTATTCGGCGTCCCGGCGGGAGCGAGCATGGCCCTGCTGCTCGGTGCGTTCCTGATCGTTGGGCTGGTTCCCGGCCCCAAGATGCTCACCGACCATCTCGACATCACCTTCGCCATGGTCTGGATCCTGGTGCTGGCGCACATCGTGTCAGTCATCGTCTGCCTGGTGTTCCTCCGCCAGCTCGTGGCCATCACGCACGTGCGAGCGACAGTGCTCATCCCCTTCATCCTGTCATTCGTCTTCATCGGCAGCTACGTCGGCAAGAACGACATGGGCGGCGTGCTGGTCACCCTCATCTTCGGCGCCATCGGCTACCTGCTGGTCCTGCTGGACTGGCCGCGCCCGCCGCTGGTGCTGGGCTTCATCCTGGGCCACCTGGCCGAGAACTACCTGTGGCTCTCGCAGCAGACTTTTGGTCTGGCCTGGCTCGAACGGCCGCTCGTGATCGTGCTCATGGCGCTGATTGCCGCCTACCTCGTGTACGTCGCCAGCCAGCGGCGAAACAACAGGCTCGAGGCGCTCCGTCTGGAGCTGGCCGAGGCGGTCTGACAGGATGCCCAGCCGGCCGGGGATCGTCCGCTACGTGGAGCTGTCATTCATCGGGCTGGTAATCCTGCTGGCAGCGTCAGTCCTGGCCACCGCCGCGGGCTGGGAGATCCAGGCCCGGCTGTTCCCGACGGTGGTGGCGCTGCCGCTGCTGGGGCTCGGAGTGGCCCAGTTGGCGGTTACGCTCCGCGCCCGGAAGGGCGCCGTCTCGGCCGGGGATGTGGACGACCTTGGGCTGTGGAATGCCGCGGCTCGCGTGCAGAGCCTCCGGCTGGCCCTGTGGGTGGCGGTGTTCCTCGCCGCCATCACGCTGTTCAGCTTTCCGCTGGGGCTGCCGATCGGCATCTTCCTGTACTTGAGGTTCGAGTCGCACGAGGGTTGGCTGCGCTGCCTGATCCTGGCAGCCATTACATTTGCCTACATGTACCTGGTGTTCAGCCGGGGCTTGCACCTGCCCTGGCCCGAGGGCCTGGTGACCCAGTATTTCGGCGAATGAGGCGGCGATGAGGCGTGGCTAACCAATTGGGCAAGCGCTACAGCTGCGAGGTGTGCGGCAGCGAGGTGCTGTGCACCAAGGCAGGCGAAGGGGTGGTGCACTGCTGCGGCAAAGCGATGCAGCTCAAGCAGCCTCGGCCGCTGGCCTCCGCCGACTAACCACGTGAACGTTGCCGAGCTGCTGGCCATCCCGGCCAGCATGTTCCCCGAGCAGGAGGCGCTGGTCTTCGAAGGCCGCGGCTTCACCTACGAACGTCTCGCAGGCATGTCCGGTGGAATGCAGTCCTGGCTCGCGGAGCGAGGCGTCAGCGCTGGCGACGTTGTGGCCGTGCTCGATACGAACAGCCCCGCCCTGGTCGCGGCGCTCTACGGCAGTACGGCGCTCGGTGCGCGCTTCGCGCCGCTGAACTACCGCGCCCGCGCCGAGGAGCTGCGCAACATGCTTGGCGTGATCCAGCCCAAGCTCCTGCTGGCCGGCGAGCGCTACCTCGGTCTTGCCCGCGAAGTTGGTGCTGGCCAAACCATGCCACTAGAGGGCTCTGTACGAGATGGTGATCTGCTCTCCGCCGAGGTCGAGGACGATGCGCCGGCAATCCTGATGTTCACCAGCGGTACGTCCGCGGACGCCAAGGCGGCGGTGCTGCCGCACGGCAGCCTCACCAACTTCGTGTTCTCGACCACGGACGGCGCCGACGGTACGGATCAGGGCGCGATGCTGCTGGCGGCGCCGCTCTACCACGTAGCGGGGCTGAGCGCGCTGCTCGCCGCCACGTTCGGCGGGCGGCGCATCGTCCTCATGCGCCAGTTCGACGCCGGCGAATGGCTCAGGCTGGCCAGCGCTCAGAGTGTCACGCACGCCTTCCTGGTGCCGACGATGCTGAAGCAGGTGCTCGATCAACCGAGCTTCCAGCAGACCGACCTGTCCAGGCTGCGGGTGCTGTCCTACGGCGCCGCGCCGATGCCCCTGAGCCTCATCCGGCGGGCCATCGATCGCTTGCCCGTTTCGGTGCAGTTCGTCAACGCCTTCGGCCAAACCGAGACGACCTCGACGGTGACCATGCTGGGCCCTGAGGATCACCGGCTGGAGGGCTCGCCGGAGGAAGTCGAAACCAAGTTGCGGCGCCTGCGGTCGATTGGCGCACCGCTCCCGGGCGTGGACATCCGCATTCTCGACGAGGCCGGCAGCCCCCTGCCGCCGGGCGAAATCGGCGAGATCGCCATCCGGAGCGACCACCTGATGCGCGGCTACTACGGCGATGAGAGCCCGCCGGCAAGGGATGGATTCCTGTGGACGCGCGATCTGGGCTGGATCGACGACGATGGCTATGTCTATCTGGCCGGCCGGAAGTCGGACCTGATCATGCGCGGCGGCGAGAACATCGCTCCCGACGAGATCGAGGCGGTGTTGGAATCGCACCCGGACGTCGAGGAGGCCGCGGCCATCGGCCTACCGGACGAGGAATGGGGCGAGCGGGTGGCGGCCATCGTCGTCCGCGCCGGCGGCGTCTCCGCCGAGGATCTGGTGGAGTTTTGCCGGCAGCGGCTGGCCAGCTTCAAGAAACCGGACACGATCTTCTTCGTGGACGAGCTGCCTCGGAATGCCCTTGGCAAGGTGCTCCGGAAAGACTTGCGCGCCCGCTACGCGTCGCCGCTGGAGGTTGCCTGATGCCCAACGAAATCGGCAAGCGCTACGTCTGCGCTGTCCGCGGCTCCGAGCTGCTGGTCACCAAAGCCGGCTCGGGCAGGCTCAGCTGCCGCGGCCAGCCGATGCAGCTGAAAACGGCTGCCACGAGCTCAGCCCAGGGCGCTGCTCCCGCGGCGGAGTAACCTGTGAACCGACGCATTGTCGTTCGCCGCGGCAGGCGAGAGCTCGTATGGACGCAACGGGAGGAGCCCTCACCTAACCTCTCCCAGTCCTACGCGGACGGCGAAAGCGGTGGGAGA
>DAIUFO010000226.1:0-6310 GCA_036844545.1 Chloroflexota bacterium | reverse complement strand
CCGGGTGAAAAACGAGCTACGACCCCAGCCACACCGGATTTTGCGACAGCCTGCCTGGCGATTATTTGACTCGCTGCGCCATGTGTGTATAGTATGCGCATGGCTCGGGTGAACGTTTACCTGCCGGACGATCTCGTGCGTGAGGCAAAGGAAGCAAAGCTGAACATCTCCAGCGTTGTGCAAGAAGCGCTGCGGCATGAGCTTGCGAAACACAGCACGGATGCTTGGCTCGACAGTCTTAAGAAGCTGCCGCCGGCAAACATCAGTCATGAGGACGTAATGAGGGCTCTCGACGAAGCTCGAGCTGAGCTGTGGGGTCCTGAGAACTGAGCGACCTAGCGGTGGATGCGTCCGCAATTGTTGAAGCTCTGCTTCAAGATGCTCTTGGATTGAGAGTCGAAGCTAGGCTGCGCGACTGTGAGGTCCATGCTCCTGCGCATCTTGATGCCGAGGTGCTTTCTGCGCTTGGCCGACTGTACCGAGCGGGTAGCCAGACCGAAGCACAAGCGTGGAATCGCCTGGAGGCGTTCTCGCGGATGCCCATCCATCGATATGAGCTGCGGCCGCTGCTCCGCGGCTGTTGGGCGCGGCGTCATAACATAAGCCTGCGAGACGCGCTTTATGTCGAGCTTGCGAGCCAATTAGATGTGATCCTCATTACGACTGATCGGCGCCTTGCGGCCTCCTCGCCAATCGCCGAACTGGTCGCCTAGGCCCTACCCTTCGGCTTGGATTTGCGGCGAGCTCTGGGGCGCCGCGCCGGCGACGCGAGACTGAACACTTCGTCGGCCTTGTCGGCGATCAGTCGGGCGATGGCCAGCGACGAGGTCGCCGCCGGCGAGGGCGCGTTGCGGACGTGGATAACCCGCGTGCCCTGCACGTCGAACACAAAGTCGTCCACCAGCGTGCCGTCGGGCGCCAGCGCCTGCGCCCGCACGCCCGAGGGACCAGGCACCAGGTCCGAAGCTTTCAGGGATGGCACGTACTTTTGGAGCGACCGCAGGAAGGCCATCTTGCTGAAATCGCGGATCATCTCCGCCAGGCCGGTCTTCCAATACTTCGTGGCCAGCTTTTGGAAGCCCCGGTAGCGCAGCGCCTCCAGCAGCTCGCGCGGCTGAATGTCCAGACGTTCGTAGCCCTCGCGGGCGAAGGCCAGCACCGCGTTCGGCCCCAGCCACACCGAGCCATCCTCGATGCGCCGCGTGAAGTGCACGCCCAAGAAGGGGAAGGACGGGTCTGGCACCGGATAGATGAGGTTGCGCGCCAGGTGCCGGCAATGCGGCCTGAGCATCCAGTAGTCGCCACGGAAGGGCACGATCTGGGGGTCGCCGGCGCCACCTGTCAGGCGCGCCAGGTGGTCGGCGTACAGTCCGCCGCAGGCCACCACGTGTCGTGCCTCGAGCTCGCCACCTGTCGTCGCCAGCGTCATGCCGTCCGGCCGCGTTTCGAGTCCGCTGACCTCGTGCCCCAGAAGCAGCTCGGCGCCGGCGGCCTGGACGTCCTCAGCGTAGGCCGCGTTGATCAGCGAATAGTTCACAATGCCGGTGTTGGGCGACCACAGCGCCTTGACGCCGGCGCAGTACGGCTCGAGCTCGCGCAGACGCTCCGGCCCGACCATCTCCAGCCCTTCCACGCCATTGGCCAGGCCGCGCTGGTGCAGGTTTTCCAGCCTCGGCAGCTCATCCTCTGTGACTGCCACAATGACTTTGCCGCGGCGCTCAGTCGGGATGCCGCGCTCGGCGCAGAAAGCATAGATCTCGCGCGAGCCCCGCGTACACAGCTTGGCCTTCAGCGAGCCCGGCGTGTAGTAGATGCCCGAGTGGATGACCCCGCTGTTGTGCCCGGTCTGGTGTACGCCAACCCGTGCCTCTTTGTCGACGATCGCGACCTTCAGTTTCGGATGGCGCAGCAGCAGCTCTCGCGCCGTACCGAGCCCCAAAATCCCCGCACCGATTACCGCCACGTCGTACATCACGCCAAAGCCTACCCCCTACAATGCGGAGCATGATCCATGGCAGTCGCAGCACCGAGCTTTGTTGACGAATTAGCCGCCGCCGTTGGGCCTGACAACGTGCTCACCGGCGAAGAAGAGCTGCTGGCCTACGAGCTCGATGGCGCGCACGATAAGTCGCGGCCGGACGCCCTGGTTTTCGTGACCAGCGCCGCACAGGTGGCCGAGTTGGTGCGCATCGCCCGCCGCCACGGCTTGCCCGTGACCGCTCGCGGCGCCGGCACCGGACTGAGCGGCGGCGCCGTGGCCAGCCAGAAGGGCATCGTGGCCATCACCACCCGCATGAAGTCCATCCTCGAGGTGGACCTGGAGAATCGCGCCGCGCTGGTGCAGCCCGGTTTGGTCAACGTCGAGCTGAGCAACAGCCTGGCCAGCAGCGGCTTCTTCTACGCGCCCGACCCATCGTCCCAGAAGGCGTGCACCTTGGGCGGCAACGTGGCCGAGAATTCCGGGGGACCGCACTGCCTGGCCTACGGCATGACCACCAACCACGTCTTGGGGCTCGAAGCCGTGCTGCCCGACGGCGACACAGTCCAACTCGGAGGGCCGGTGCCGGATAAGCCCGGCTACGACCTGGTCGGCTGCGTCGTCGGCTCGGAAGGGACGATGGTCATCGCCACCAACATCCTGCTCCGGCTCACGCCGAAGCCGGAGCTGGTGCGCACCTTCCTGGCTGTGTTCGACTCCATCGAGAGCGCCAGCCGGGCGGTCTCGACCATCATTGCCCGCGGACTCGTGCCAGCGGCAATCGAGCTGATCGACAGGCTCGTCGTCCAGGCGGTCGAGGCGGCCTTCCACGCCGGCTTCCCCGAAGACGCCGGCGCGGTGCTGATCGTCGAGATCGACGGCATCCGCGAGGCCGTCGAGGACCAATCCGAGCTGTTGCGCGACATCTGCCGCGAGCTTGGCGCGCAAGAGCTGCGGGAAGCCCAAGACGAGGCTGGCCGAGCCAAGATGTGGCAGGCCCGCAAGGAGGCCTTCGGCGCGCTGGGGCGCGTCCGGCCCAGCTACTACATCGTGGACACGGTAGTGCCTCGCAGCAAGCTGGTTGAAGTCATGAGCCAGATTTCGGCTATCGCCGAGCGCTATGACTTGCTGCTGGGCAACGTCTTTCATGCCGGCGATGGCAACCTCCACCCAAACATCCTGTTCGACGCTCGCGACCCCGGCATCATGGAGCGCGTGCTGGCCTGCGGCAGGGAGATGGTGGAGGTCTGCGTAGCGGCCGGCGGCGCGCTCAGCGGCGAGCACGGCATCGGCCTCGAGAAACAGGAGTTCATGCCGCTGGTGTTCAACGACGACGACCTGGCCGCGATGCGCAAACTCAAAGCCGCGTTCAATCCCGACCATTTCTTCAACCCTTGCAAGATCTTTCCCCTGCACCACGCCACCTGCGCCGAAGTCCCGCGCAAGCCCGGCTCTCCGTTAGCCGAAGCAGCTTGGTGACTCGCTCAATCATCCCCTCTCCCGCCGCGGCGGGAGAGGGATAGGGTGAGGGAACCCATCTGTTGGCCATAGCGGTGGTTCCTCGTGAAAAGATCGCCACCATCTGCGGCGTGGCGCCCGACAACAAGCGAGCAGAATTCGCCGTCGATGGCGTCCTCCCTCAGGTAGTCGCCTACCCCGGCTCGGCGGAGCAGGTCAGCGCCGTCGTCAAGATCGCCGCCGAGCACAAGCTGGCCGTCATCCCACGCGGGGGCGGCACCCAGATGGGGCTCGGCAACATCCCGCGCGCCGTGGACGTGGTCGTCTGCACCACGGGTTTGGACCGCATCCTGGAGTACGAGCCGGCCGACCTGGTGGTCACGGTCCAGGCGGGCGTCCGGCTCAGCGAGCTGCAGCGGAAGTTGGCCGAGCGGGGCCAATTCCTGGCCCTCGATCCGGCACTCGCCGAACAGGCCACCATCGGCGGCATCATCGCCGCCAACGCCAGCGGGCCGCTGCGTCTGCGCCACGGCACTGTCCGCGATCTGCTCATCGGCATCAAGGTCGTCAACGCCAATGGCGCCGTCACCAAGAGTGGCGGCAAGGTCGTCAAGAACGTCACGGGCTACGACATGTGCAAGCTTTACACCGGCTCTCTGGGCAGCCTCGGCATTATCGTTGAGGCCAACTTCAAGCTGGCGCCGCTGCCGCGGCTCGAGAGCACTGTCCTAGCCTGGTTCGCGGACGGCGCTCCGGCCTACGAGGCGGCCCGCACCATCTACAGGAGCGCTTTGCCCATCCGCGCCTGCGAGCTGCTTTCACCCGCCGCCGCCGACCTCACCGGCCAACGAGGAGGGCACCTGTTGGCGGTTTGGATCGGCGGCGGCGAAGCCGCGGTGGAACGCCAGAACCGCGACGTCCTGGCCATGTCCTCGAGCGCCCAGCGCACCCAAACCATCGCCGGCGACGAGCTTCGCCGCCTGTGGCGCGATATCGAGGACTTCGGCCGCGAGCGATACGACGCCATCGCCAAGCTGTCCAGCCAGCCTTCGCGCACTGGTGAGCTGCTCAGCAGCCTGCCGAAGGAGGCGACCTTCGTTTCACACGTCCTCTCCGGCGTGACCTACGTGTTCGGAACCGAGGCCGAAGCGGCGACGCACGTTGCGCGCAAGCTGGGCGGCTATGCGGTGTTGGAGGCGTGTCCGCCCGAGCTCAAACGCCGGCTGGACGCTTGGGGGCCGGTCGGAACCGACTTTAGACTGATGGAACGGATCAAACACGAGTTCGATCCGAACAGCATGCTGAACCCTGGGAGATATGTTGGCGGTCTCTGATCGCGCCTGGGACCCGGCCCAATTCGAGGGCCTGTACCGCTGCGTCCACTGCGGCCTGTGCCTGCAAGCCTGCCCCACGTATCGCGAGTTGGGCGTCGAGACCGACTCGCCTCGCGGGCGGCTGTACCTCATGCGGGCGATGGTCGAAGGCAGGCTGGAGCTGAACGAGGGCGTCGTCACCCACATGGACCGTTGCCTGGTCTGTCGGGCCTGCGAGCCAGCCTGCCCCTCCGGCGTGCCCTTCGGCCAGCTCATGGAGCTGACTCGGGACCACATCCGCCGGCAGATGCCTCAATCGCTGACCTCGAGCCTCCTGCGCGAACTCATCCTGCGCCACGTCTTTCCCCACCCTGGGAGGCTGAGGGCGCTGGGCCTGCTGGCCAAGTTCTATCAGCGCAGCGGCCTGCAAACGGCCGTGCGCGCGTCCGGTCTTCTGCCGGCCAAGCTGGCCGAGACGGAGCAGCTCATGCCGGCGATGTCGGCCCAAGCGTTCCGGGCGCCGCCGGATGGCTGGTTCCGGTCTAAGCAGCCGAAATATCGCGTTGGACTATTATCCGGCTGCATCATGTCGATCGCCTTCGCTGAGGTAGACCGCGCGACGGTGCGGGTGCTGAGCCGCAACGGCTGCGACGTGTTCGTGGCTCCTGCCCAGACCTGCTGCGGCGCGCTGCACGCGCACGACGGCGAGCGCGAGACCGCCCGCGAGCTGGCGCGCCGCAACGTCGACGCCTTCGAGCGCGAGCAGTTGGATGCCGTGATCATGAACGCCGCCGGCTGCGGCGCGATGATGAAGGACTACGGCGAGCTGCTCCACGACGACCCCGCCTACGCCGAACGCGCCGTCACTTTCTCCGGTCGGGTGAGGGACGTGACCGAGTTCCTGGCCGGGATCGAGCTCGATCGCGGCTTCGGGCCCCTCGAGCGCACGGTGACGTTCCAGGATCCCTGCCACCTGGTCCACGGGCAGCGCATCCGCGAGGCGCCGCGGACGCTGCTGAAGGCGATCCCCGGTCTGCGGCTCGTGGAAATGAGGGACAGTGAGGGCTGCTGCGGCAGCGCCGGCATCTACAACATCACCCAGCCCGAGCTGTCGCGGCGCTTTATGGCCGAAAAGGCTGAATCGGCCGCCGAAACCGGCGCCGACATGGTTGTCAGCGCCAACCCGGGATGCATAATTCAGGTTCGAGCAGGCTTGCGGCAGCGGGGAAGCCAGATGGCCGTCAAGCACATTATCGAAATCCTGGACGAGGCCTATCAACAAGGGGAGAGAGCGCATGCCAACTAACTGGTTGCTCGTGTCGGGCGCCGATAATTTCGAGGTCAGCCGCGCGCTGGGGTTCACCGTCGCGGGCATGAAGGAGCGGCATCGCAAGAAAGCGGAGCGCGTGCAGTTGGGGGACCACGTGCTCTTCTACCTGACCGGCATTCAGAAGTTCGGAGGCACGGCAACCGTGACCGACACCTACTTCGAGGATCGCGGCAACCGTATCTGGGAGAGCAAAAAGACTGGCGAGTATCCCTACCCGTGGCGCTTCTCGAT
>DAIUFO010000225.1:1783-6316 GCA_036844545.1 Chloroflexota bacterium | reverse complement strand
GCCGACATCACCGAGGTCGATGCCACGGTAAGCCAGCCACACCAGCACTGCACTCACGAGGAGGCCGCCCGCCAAGCGCAGCCAAGCGCCCCGGGTCATCGGGCTGCCCCAAAGAGTCCGGCGACGAGGTCCAACCAGCAAAGCGTACCAGCTGATTTCAGCAGCTCGGCACGTCCTCCAACGGGCTGCCACCGTAAAGGCCCAACCGCAAGGCGCACTACGTCTTGATACCGAACGGCGAATACGGCGCGTTGCCAGCTACCTGGGCATCTACTGCGAATCGGACCAACGGGCGGAGCTTCAACCAGTCGACATGAGCCCAAGCTGGACTCCACTCGCCGAAAGCTGCGCTCACGCGCTCAATCCGCGGCTCTCGATCGCCCTATAATCCAGCAACGCCGCTCCCCCGAGCGCTGTTCGATGCTGCTCCCCCTATGGTGACGCCGTCTTAGCCGGAACTCAGCGCAAATGTTCAGGACCGACTCCCCTCCGGTGGGAGCCGTGGCTCGTCGTCGGGCTCCTGCTCGTCGCCGCCTTCTTCCGGCTGTATCGGATCGACTCCGTCCCGCAAGGGCTGGCGCCCGACCTGGCCTTCAACGGCTTGGATGCGCGGGACATCCTGGCCGGGCATTTCCAGGTCTTCTTCCCGAGGAACAGCGGGCGGGGGGCGCTGTTCATCTACTTCCAGGCCCTCGTGCTCGGCGGCGCCGGCTTTCGGCTGCTGGCGTTCACGTTCGCGGGCGCTGCCGTGGGTATGCTGGGTGTGGCCAGCGCCTACCGGCTCTGGAAGGCGCTGTTCGGATGGCGAGTGGGACTCCTGGCAGCACTCCTGTTGGCGGTCAGCTTTTGGGATGTGGCCTCCAACCGCATCGGCTTCCGGGTCAACAGCCTGCTGCCGCTGATCAGCATCACCCTCTACCTGCTGTGGCGCACGCTCCGGACCGGCCAGCGGCGATACGCGGTCCTCAGCGGTATCGCGCTTGGGCTGGCGCTCTACACCTACACTGCAGCGCGCCTGCTGCCCGCGCTGGTGATCGCCTGCTGTCTGTGCTCTTGGAGACTGGCGGCCAAGCGCTTTCGCAACCTCGTGCTGATGGTGCTCGCGTCCGTGCTCGTGTTTGCTCCGCAGGGCGTGTATTTCTTGCGCCATCCGGAAGAGTTCCTGTCACGGGCACAGGGAGTGTCGTCGCTCGGTGGGCCGCCCGCGGCTGGCGCCCACGCAACGCTGTTGACCACCATCCTCGACACGCTGGGGATGTTCTTCGTGAGAGGCGACTCAAACCCCACCTGGAACCTCATTGGCCGGCCCGTGTTTGTCCCATGGCTGGCCGCCCTTTTCCTCCTCGGCATAGGCGTCGCTCTGTGGAAGAGCGGCCGGGCGGCTGCCCCCAGATGGGCGCTGTGCTTGTTTGGCGTCATGCTGCTGCCGGCGTTGCTGTCGATTGACGCGCCGAACAGCCAGCGATCGCTGGGAGCAGCGCCCGCGGTCTTTCTTTTCCCCGCCTTGGCTGTCGGCTTCATCGGCGGCTCACTTCGTCGCGTGCGGCTTGCTTACCCGGTGCTGGGGCTTCTCGTCGCCGGCGCTGCCGCCGCAACCACGTTCGACGCTTATTTCAACCTGTGGGCACGAAACGGTGATACGTATGGCGCAACCGACGTGAGCCGGCTGCACATGGCCGAGTTCGTGGCAGGCTCTCCGGCAACCCGCATTTACTTCGCCGACAGCGACATTACCGGTCACCTCGTGCGCCTGTTCGTGCCCACCACTGATCAGGATGGTTGGATACCGGAATCGTCCGCGGCCATTCCGTTGCCGTCGCGGATCGAGGGCGACACGCTGTACGTCAGCACCACCGGCGCCGCGCTGAAGGATCTCGCACCCGCCTGGCTTCCGAGCGTACAGGCGTGGCCTCATCCCAACAATCCGTTGGGCAAGCCGGACTTCTTCGCCTTCTCTTGGAGCCGGCAAAGTGCCGTCGCGTTTCTTGCTCAACTGAACCCAGTGGGGCAGTCATTAGCCAACGACTTCGAGATCGTGAGATACGGCCTTTCCCAGCGAGACGCCGCTGGTGTGGTTCTCACCGTCGTCTGGAGGCCACTCCAGGCCACCGGTCCATACGATATGTATGTGCATCTGCTCGATCCCACCGGTCGCGTGGTGGGGCAGTCGGACCGGCTCGTTTGGCCTGTCAGGGACTTCCGGCATGCTGACGAAGGGCTTGGCCCTTTGCGCCGCGGCTATTTCGACGAAGGGACAGAAACGGACGATTGGCTGCTGACGGAGCACGACATCAATGTCCCACCCGGCAGCTACACGGCCGAGATAGGCTTAGCCCACCGCGATTCGCGCAACCCGGACAGCGTGACAGCCGGCGTTGGCTCAATCCGCGTCCCGGTGGCCGTTACGCGCTGAAAGCGAGCCTACTGCCCCTGCTCAGCTTCGTCGATGAGCATCACCGGAATGCCATCACGAACCGGATAGCCCGCGTCCATCGATATCAGAGTTCGAGTTGTTCGGCTGGCCGTATCCTGCAGGCCTCGTTCACCGACGCCTGCTCACGCCGCGGGTGCGCTCGTGCCAGGGAGAAGATATGAGTGCTGGCAACTGGTCCAGGGAAACAGTTCGACGCACCTCCTGTGAGCCCTCCGAACGATACAGTACCCGGCAGCACCAGCGGGCTGGCGAAATGGACAGGAGACACTTCAGCGTTTCGCGAACGCAGGCGGTGACCACGCGCGCTCATGGCGAAGCCCAACCAGGAGCAATGCGGGAACAGTGGCCAGCATGTAGTACTGCAGCATGAGCTGCCTGGGATAGTAGGGCGCGGCGAGCTGCGGGAGAACGGGAACGAAAACGCCCACCACAATGGCCAGGGCTACGGCGCCGACCCCCAGCCGCTGACGGTTGGAACCCACGCCAATGGCGGCCACAACTACTGCCACGACGGCGAGCGCCAGCAACAACTCCTCTTCCGCCGCGGGGATGAGGCTGTGGGCCAATCCGGTGTTGGCCTTCCAGTAGGCGGCCACTTCCGGTGAGATGGTCAGGGGGGCGCCGGCGTGCAGCCAGATCAGCGCCGCCGCGGCAACCAGGGGCGAGAGGTATGCGACAGCCGGGCGCCAGAAAGCGCGCCAACAGGCCGTGGACGCCAGATAGAGGACGCCGAGCCCCAGTAGTATCAGCGGCGAAACCGTGGTTCGCATCATGACTGCCAGAGCAAAGACTGTGCCCGAAGCCAGGCTCAGTCCAGAGCTGCCGGCACTAACGGCTGCCACAAGCAGTCCGAACGACGTCAAGGTCAGCGTCCAGGTGATACCTTCGGAGAACTGGCCCGTGGCCAGGTTCACACCGTCGCGGGCTACAGAGTAGCAGAGCCAGCCCCAGGCCCACGTGGCGGCCAGCATGAGGAGGGTGTCACAGACGCCGTTCGCGTCGGCGCGCCGCGCACGGCGCGCCAGATGGTAGAGCAGGAAGGTGCCGCTGAGAGCGAGAGCGCAGAACAGCAGGTTCCGAGCCATAGCGCTGGCGTATACGTCGCCGTCGCCGAAAAGCATGAAGTACAACGCTCGGAAGTAGACGAAGAAGGGCTTTGAGAAGACGACCGACGCATCGACCATGCGCTGGGGAGTTTGGAGCACCAGCTTGGCCCAGGACGCGTACGTCAGCGGATCGTCGCCGGCGGCAAACAGCGCCGTGTGGTCCCAGGCGGGGAGCAGCCAATTGGATGCGCCCAGGAACGATCTCGCGCCCAGTGCGCCGGCGGAAATACCGGCAATGGACTCCGGCGCCTGCACGCCTGCCAGCAGCAATGAAGAGATGCCGATCAGCACCGGCACCACGAGTCCCTCTCTGGCCTGAGCTGGCCGGCCCTCCGTTGGAAGGACGCCGAATATGAGGCTGGCGCCGAGCCCTACCGGCAAGAAGGCCAGGAAAAACGCTTGTTCGACCGCGCCAAGCTGCACCAGGATAGCTGGGACTATGGTCGCAGCGGCGAGCGCCCACGTCCGGACCGACAACCTGATGCCAAGCAGCAGGCTCACCAGCCAGAGCCCTAACCGCCCCAGGGCAAGCACCATGACCACCAGCTCGAGGATTCGCGACCACCAGCCGAGGTGGAAGGCAATGTCAGCGCCGGCGAGGTTGAATAGGCTAAGTGGCCGCGCCGCCGATTGAGTAGCTCCGGGTGGCGCGATGCGGACCTCGAAGACGGCCTTCGGGATGGGCACCGGCTTCATGGTGAGATCCGCGAGACAGGCCGCATCCGGACAGGTGAAGTTGGCATAGTCGAGGCGCAGCGAACGAAAATCCGCTAAGGCAACGGGAACCGCCCGTGATTGCTCGTCGGTGGAGAAGGGCAGATCAGTCGCGCCACTCTGCGTTAGGACGCGGCCAGCGCCCCGGTACGTAATCCAGAGGTCCGCTCCCTGGGGGAACAGGCCAGCGAGCCCGCTGGCGATGGCCGGGCCATAAGTGAAGGATGCTCGGAAGGGGTCGGCGTTGTTCTCTCGGAAGTCCAGGCGACGGCCCAGGAG
>DAIUFO010000225.1:0-1773 GCA_036844545.1 Chloroflexota bacterium | reverse complement strand
GAGGGTTCCGGGCTTGCCTTCGATGACGTTGAAGGCACTGTCATTCAAGAGCCCCAACCGCCAGGTTTGCCCGGTGGAAGGGCCGAACATGATCTGCTCCTCGTAGCGGCTCGCTCCGGGAGATCTCCGGTACCAGCTATCCGTGAGAAACAGCGCCGAGCTCCGCGGGCGCTCGGGCGTAGTGTAGGCTGCATCAAAGCTTCCGTTCGGCGGGCTCGTCAGGCGCAGCACGAAGAGGATCCCTCCGACAGCAACGGCCGTAACCGATACGGCTCTTCCGATCAGTTCCAAGCGCGGAGCCGGCTTCAAGGACAGCCCCATGTTCTTCAGCACTGCGACCCCTGCCAGCAGAACCAGCCAGCCCACAAAGACAGACAACAACCAGAATTCGACGAGCCTGTTGAGCGGGACGCCGTTAGCTCGCAACGGCAGGGCGGTGGGCCACAGCAGATTCAGGGCGGCAATCCCAGCCAAGACCGCAGTCAACAGCTATGACTCTAGCCTGGCCCGCCCATCAGCTAGCCAGGGTTATGCCAAAACCAAATGCATGACTGTCCGATCACCAGCGCTGCGCGCTCCGGCTCATTCGCCCCGCCCGAACCGGAACTGCCACACCCGGAGCATGCCCTCCAGCACGATGTCGCGCGACATCTTGGAGGATCCGACGCGACGCTCGTAAAACACGATGGGCAGCTCTTCGATGCGGAAGCCCTTCTGGTGGGCGCGATAGGTCAGCTCGATCTGGAACGCGTAGCCATTCGAGTGCACGGTTTCGAAGTGGATCGCCTCCAGAACCTCGCGCCGGAAGCACTTGAAGCCGCCCGTCAGATCCCGATACGGCAGCCCCAGGATGGTCTGCGAGTACAGACTGCCGGACCGGCTGATAAACCGGCGAAAGAGGTTCCAGTTTACCGTTCCGCCTCCGGGGGCGTACCGCGAGCCCAGCACCAGGTCGGCCGATTGCATGCGTTCCAGGAACATGGGCAGATAACGCGGATCGTGCGAGAAGTCGCAGTCCATCTCGAAGAGGTAGTCGTAGCCCGCCTGCAGGGCCCGCTTGAAGCCGGCCACGTAGGCCGTGCCCAGGCCCTGTTTGCACGGCCGGTGCAGGACGTCCACGCGTCCCTCGTGCTGCAAACGCAGCTTGTCGGCCAGCTCGCCAGTGCCATCAGGGGAGGCATCGTCCACCACCAGCACATCCAGACCCTGTTGGACGATTTGTTCGAGCATTGGCTCCAGGTTGTCGACCTCGTTATACGTGGGGAGGATGACCAGCGCACGGCCGCTCACCCGGGCCGCTGCTCGCGTCGAACCATGCAGAGCCGATTCTAGCTGCCTGCCCGGCGCCATCCTAACAGCCGCTGCAGGCCGCCTTAGGGGTGGTCTGGCAGGCCAGCGCTATCCTAAATTCGTGCAAGTCCTGACCTACGGCGCCAAATTTCGACCCTACTCCGGCCGGCGGCGTACGCGCGAGGTCATGGTCGGCAAGGTCGGAGTGGGTGGCAGCAATCCCATCCGCGTGCAGTCCATGACCACCACGCTGACCAAGGATGTGGACGCCACGGTCGCCCAGACGATCCGGCTGGTGGATGCCGGCTGCGAGATCGTGCGCGTCACCACCCCGACGGTGCAGGACGCCAAGGCGCTGGGCGAGATCAAGGCCAAGTTGCGTGCCCAGGGCTTCGACGTGCCGCTGGTGGCGGATATCCACTTCTCGCCGGCCGCCGCCATGGAGGCGGCCGAGCACGCGGACAAAGTGCGCGTCAACCCCGG
>DAIUFO010000224.1:0-6380 GCA_036844545.1 Chloroflexota bacterium | reverse complement strand
GGGCCGGCGAGATCACTATCCGCCAGCTGGTGCGCACGGCGTTGCGCATGCGGCCCACCCGGCTGCTGGTGGGCGAGGTGCTGGGCGGCGAGGCGCTGGACATGCTGAACGCCATCAACACCGGGCACCACGGCAGCCTGACGACGATTCACGCCAACTCGCCGCGCGACGCGCTGGACAAGCTCATCACCCTGGCGCTCATGGCCGGCGGCAACTACACCACCGAGGGCATCACCCGCATGGTGGCGCGCACCATCGAGCTGGTGGTCCAGCTTGACTTCGACTCGCTGGCCAATCGACGCCGGGTCGTCAGCGTGTTCGAGGTGACCGGGATCGAGGGCGCCATCATCACCGGCAACGAGCTGTGGACTATCGACCCCGACACCGACCGGCTGGCCTGGACCGGCATCCAGCCGCGCTGCCTGGCCAAATTCCGCAAACAAGGCTTGCGCTTTGACCTGGGGCCGCGCCCATGAGCACGCCCCATCACATTCCGCCGGACCAGCGGCCGGCCCTAGGCGATTGGGACGGTCCGATTCTTGGTCAGCTCGGCGTACTGGAAGGCGATGGGGAGCGGGTCCGCTGCCACGCGTGCGGATTTTGGTTTAAGAGCCTGGCGCACCACGCCGAGATGCTGCACGGCCTGGCTCCTGACGAGTATCGCGCCGTTTTTGGCCTGCGAGCTCGCACGGCGCTGGTGGGCCGGGCGCTGAGCGAGCGGCGGCGCGAACTGGCGGCGCCACGCCTGCGCGCCTGGCAGCCCGTCCACGCCCACTTCGTGACGGACCAGACGGCCGAGGAACGCTCCCGGCGGCGCCGGGCGGCGGTGTATCCGCTCGAGGCGCGGCTCGACCCGGTCAACCGCCAGCGCCGGCGTGAATCGTCTGCTCGGGGACAAGTCCGGCGGCGGGAGCTGTTCGCCGACCCAGAGTACCTGGCTGGACTTGGCCGGCGCATATCGCGGGGCAAGGGCGGGCGCGTCGAGGTGCGCTGCGCCGTCTGCGGCACGCCGATGTCGGTCACCCGTTCGGCCGCGAAGGACTACCAGCATCACCTGTGCAGCCCAGCGTGCATCGCCGAGTTCCGCCGCCGGTGGGCAGCCGAACTGCAACGGAGGCCGCGGCGCTGGAAGACCGCGCTGGTGTGCCAGACATGTGGCCAGCGGTTTGTCGGCCGGCGGGGCCAGCGGTTCTGTTCACGGCGGTGCAGCCAGCACGCGACGCGGCATCGCAGTCCGGGGAAATGCGAAACGTGTGGCAGGTCGTTCCAGGGCACGCCGGGCCAGCGGTTCTGCTCCCCGGGCTGCGCCGCGCGTCTCCCGAGGCCCGACACGCACGAACGCCTGCGCGCCGCGGCTCGCCAGCGCGGCCGGCCATACGCGGACCAGCTGCGCACGCTCGACGACAGGGCCTTCGCCGCCCTGCCACCGCTCACCCGAGAGGCCGTGCACCTGTACTACGGCATGGCCGACGGCCACCCCTGGACTCACCGGGAGATCGCGCGAGCCGAGCGGATCGCGACAACGAGGGTCCCGAAGCTGGTGAGAAAGGGCGTCGCGCAGCTGCTCGGCGTCTCGGCCATGCCACGCGCCTGAGCCGCCGCTTCCGCCGTCTGGGCCGGGATCCGGGCGCAGGCGCGGGCGGGCTGGTGCGCGATTCGCAGCAGCGGCGATCAGCCATCCTGGAGAAGGCCGGCTGCGCTACCAGGATCAAACCTGCCGGTGGCCGGCCACCCTCTGGCGCCGGGCCGCCTGCTGGGGCTGCTCATGGAGGCGGGGCTGACGGAGCAGGGAGCTGCTGGCGCAGGTGTGAGCGATTACAGGCCTAGGAACAAGGCAAGACCTTGATCCAGCGCCTCCATTTCGTTTGCCGGAACCACGCCAAAGACGCGGCGGATACGCCGCTTGTCAACTGAACGCAGATGGTCGATGAGCGCATAGGAACGCTTGACGATGCCGCTGCGCCCTGGCTCGATCGCGGGATACAACGCCCCTTGGCCGGGCGTTCCGGTGACAGGCACGATAGCGATCAGGGGAAAGCGCTGATCGGCGATCACATCCGGATCGCTCACCACCACGCACGGGCGAACGCCCCGCTGCTCGTGACCAATCGTCGGGTCCAGGGCAAGCAGAACAACCGTGCCACGTTCGAGCCTTAACCCTGGGTTTGTGTCCACCCTGTGCCAGGCACCCAGCGGACTTCGGTCCCGGCCCGGACGTCCACCAGTCCGGCGGCATCTTCCTCCGGCAGGCTGGACGCCCACTCCTCGAAGCCGGCCTCGGCAAGCTCGGCTGTGTCCGGGTGCGGGCTCCGGAGCGAACGTTCGAGCAGGTCGCGCCGCCGCCGCTCAAGTTCGTGTCGGGCTGCATCCTGCAGGAACCGGCTCCGGTTATGTTCAAGCCGATCGATATCCCGGACCATATCAGCTGGCAAGGTGACGGTCACGCGCTCATTCATGCCCGTAACGCCAGTATGATCATATTATGAATCATACCGGGCTCGCGCCCGACGCCGGAGTCGCCAGCCCGAATCCAGAGCCGCCGGGCGGGATCGTCTCGACTTAACGTACACCGAGATCATTGCCCGGCTGGGGGTGACTACCGGCGCGATCTACTCGGCCATCGGGCGGTCCATTCGCCGGTTGTACCCCGGCGGACCTCCGTCGGCCCTGCCTGGCTGCCAGGCCGCCGCGATGGAGGCCGGGGCCGGTACCTTACGCAGGTGCTGCCAGCGCGGCACTAGCGCTCCCATGAGGACCGCTGGGGCAGCATTCGCTGGCCCGCCGGCGCATCGTCCCGCTCGGGGTGGGCCACGTGCTGGCGCATCTCGTCGAGCGTGCGGGTCACGTGGCCGCACTTGCAGCGCTGGACCTCGTAGTCCGACCGGCTCACGTCCCGGACGTGCTGCGGTTCTTGCCTGGCATGTCGCGCCTGGTCCATCGCCGCCCTACCGTACTCCTGCCAGGGCTCGGCTGCAAGATGGGATCGGGCGGTCGCCGGGGACCCCGAATCGAGGCGTCTGCCGACCGATGTCTGGCGGCCTACGGCGCGTCGCTCGCTCGATGCCGGCGCGGCTCAGGGCTCGTAGTAGTACCGAGCCTGCAGCATCACCAGATCATCACCGTCGACGAGGTACACCAGCGCGCGGGTTGACCGGCTCTGGCCGCGCCGCCGCAGCTGTCATCATCGCCCGCGATCGCCCGCGCTGCAGCCGCCGAGGCCTGCCGGGTAGGTGGCGGGTAGGCGCCGGGTAGGTCGCGGCCGCTAGCGTGAACCTCGACAACCTGATGAGCGAGGTCAATAACGTGGACGACAACCTGGAGGAAATCCTGTTCGGAGGGCTGACCGGCAAGCGTAGGACTGGCATCGAGCGCGGCGGTCCCGGCGCCGCCATCCGCCAGCCGCGTTCTCACCGGCGCAAGCGGCAGGCGCGGTCCCCCGGCATGGAAGAGCTGAAGGATGCCACGCCGGCAAGCGGGCTCCCCATCAGCGCCGACTCGAACGAGGCGAGCGCATGAAGCCGCTGAGCTACTGGGAGCCCACGGTGCATAGCTTCGACCTGCCTTTCGTCCAGCAGCTGCTGGTGGGCTGGTGCCGGGTCCAGATTTACGCGGCGGGCGTGCTGTCCGAGTCCGCGCCCCTCACCGTCGTGCTCAGCGACGTGCCCGGCTACGAGGGGCCCAGCGTGACCAACAACGTCGAGCTGATCTGCGCCTGGGTGTCCTTGTGCTACCTTGAGCCGCTGCGCCTGGGCGGGCAGCCGGTGCGCTGGCTGCAGTGCAACGCCCGGCCCAGGGCCCCCGGCGTGGAGTGGCAGGAGGTCCGGTTTCGAGGCAAGCGGGAGCGGTTCTGCGATCCCCAGTGGCTGCCGGCCGAGCCGGTCCGGTTCGAGTGGGACGCGGCGCTGGGCGATACCTGCTGGGCGCACGAGGTGCGGCTGGTCGACGGCCGGGACGTGCCGCCTGACGAGCTGCAGTTCCATCCCGGACAGTGCCACCGCGTGCTGACGGGCACCTGCTCTCTGGAGGGCGGCCAGCCGCGGGTGGGCGTCGATCGCAGCGACTACGGCTACTGCCGTGACCTGGCGCTGCTGGCCGAGGTGTGGCAGCTGATCCTGGACTATCCCGGACGGGACCGGAGCGCCGCCGAGCTGGATGCGCGAGCGCTGACCCAGGATCGCGGCCTGACGGCCCACATCCGAGCCAGCTGGCGCGCGCGCTTCGGCTCCTTGCCAGAGGACGACGGCTTCCTGCCCATCGTCATCGGCGAAGCCCTGGCCTGCTACGGTCCCCGACCGCGGGAGCCCATCTCGCTGCAGGGCGACATCCCGTTGCACGTCCGCAGCGGGGCGCACCGGGTGTGCATCGCCAGGCGGCTCGGGATCCCCTTCTGCGCCGAGGTGAGCATGCCGCGGCCGAGAGCGCGAATGACGTCCTCGAGCTGAGCTCGCAGGTGTCCACGGATATGTCGAAGCTGGATCGGGGGAA
This sequence comes from Chloroflexota bacterium, assembly GCA_036844545.1. Taxonomy (GTDB): domain Bacteria; phylum Chloroflexota; class JAJPGV01; order JAJPGV01; family JAJPGV01; genus DATGVV01. The sequence goes on along the minus strand of DAIUFO010000224.1, from coordinate 1,895 downwards.
GGTCGCGATGAGCGTTGCCGGGGCCGCGTCGGAAGCAGCTATGATACCGGGCAAAATGGTCGCGCTATCACGATCGGAAGCTGAATCGATCGGTGGTGGTCCTGCCTCTGCGCCGAGCCGCCCGCCGGGCAAGATCGGCCCCAACAGCCCCTGCTGGTGCGGCTCGGGGCGCAAGTACAAGAAGTGTCACCGGGCCGACGACGAGGATGCCAGCCGCAGCGAGCGGGCCGGCCAGGCCGAGTCGCCAGCCAGCTGCTGCCGCCATGGCGGCCTGGCATGTTTTCCGTACTTTCCGAGCGCCGGCCGGCAACGGGCCGCGGGCCGGCTGGAGTTCACCGAGGCCGTGCGCCGTATGGTCCACAGCGGCACGCCGGTCTTCCACTTCTTCGAGCCCGAGCACCTGGGCGCCAGCGTCGAGGACTACCGCCAGGCCATCGACAAGCTGCGGTCGTACGGCATCACGCCCTACCTGGAGGGCGACCCGTCGGCCGCGGAGCTGGAGCTGGGCCAGCGCTGGCTGGACTGCCTCTTCGGCGCCGCCGCCTATGAGCTGCACGCCTCCGGCGAACGCTTTGAGGCGGCCAGTCACGCCGTGTGGCTGGAAGGCTGCGCCATCGACAGCCTGCCGGTGTACTGGGGCTGGGATCCGTCGTTTGCGCGGGTCATCGCCCAGGTGATCGAGTGGCGCTGGGAGTGGGATGAAGCACAGAGCGCCAGGCTGGAGAACGCCGCGCCGCAGCGGCGCCGAGCTCACTGCGGTGGGACGCTGCTGGGCCTTGCCCGTGCGCTGCGCCTGGTGCTGGATAAGCGCCACGAGCTGGACGCTCACCGCGACGCCCTGGTCGAGCGCGGCGTCGAGAGCGCCGAGCTGTGGGGCGTGCCGGCCTTCGTGGCGGAGACGCTGCTCAGCGCCGTCGAGCTCGAGGCGCCGGGCCTGCTGGCCGAGGGCGGGCCAGCGGACGGCTCCCAGTTTCCGTCTTTCGTCCTCGGTCTGGCCCTGGGCCCGGAGTGCGCCGACGGCCCCGACGCTATCATCGAGCGCTACGGGTTCGACGGGGCCGTGGCCGACGCCGTGCGCGAGGCGCTGCAGGGTATTGCCGACCGGCCCGAGGTGCAGGAGACGCTGGCCCGTCTGGCCAGGGAGCTGGAGCAGGGGCCGCCCCGGATTGACGCGAGCGACGCCGCCCAGCCGGGGCCGCAGCCACAGTCCGCCACACGCGAGCACAGAGTTCGGCTGGAGAACAGGACGGCCGCGGCTGGGGACTCGCCGCCTGGCAACACGACGGCGGACGGAGAGGAGTCCGCTGCGATCCCATCGACGCCGCGGCGCCGTAGCCGGTCAGCCACACGTGCGCGGACGGAGAAGGTCGTTGCGCCGCCCTCGCCGGTGCGCCTGGTCGCAACCCTCGACCACTGGCCGCCGCTACGCGAGGTGGGGGCGACGTTCGCCGCCACCCAATCGCAGCTCGATCAACGGCTGGTCAGCCTTGATGAGCGGCGCCGGCAGCTACAGGAGGCCCGAGCCGCGCTGGACGCCCAGCTGGCCGGAGTGGATCGCGAGGTGGCGGATACCCGCGCCGAGCAGCAGCGGCTGCCTGGGCAAGAGACACTGGCGACAGGGGCGGCCCTGGCGGACGTTCTGGACCAGGGCGCCGCCCGCTTCCCGTCTGGGACGTTGTCGGTAGTGCTGTCGACCCGCCTGGAGGCCAGTGCCTGGCAGGTGGGCTGCGCCCTGCCGCTGGCCGGCGACGAGGCGCGACCACGTCCTGTACTTGCGCCGCCAGGCCCGCAATCGAGCCCTGCTGGATCGCCGCTTCCTGCTGGTGGTGCCGGCCGACGAACCCGTCTCGGGCAGCCGCTGGCGCTGGTGGTGGCCGTTCGGACGCGCTCGGTCG
>DAIUFO010000223.1:0-6431 GCA_036844545.1 Chloroflexota bacterium | reverse complement strand
GACAACATCGTCGACCTCGTGGCGCTGGACGCGATGGGCCAACCCGCCTTCAAGGAGTCCACCTGGCCTCAGGATGGCCGCGCGCCCACCAGCACCTGGCAGCTCGGCCAGATCGTCCACGACCGCCACGTCCTGCGTGGCACGCCGCGGCTCGCGCCCGGCGCTTATACGTTCTTCTTGGACGTTTTCCAGCCGCTGGACGGCGCGCCTCGCCTGCCGCTCGGCGCTGGCGGCACGACCCTCAACTTGGGGCGCGTCCTCGTGCCGCCACCTCAGGCCGGTGTGACGCCAAGCCCGGCGGCCAACTTCGGCGGGAGGCTGGCTCTGCTTGAGTTCTCCTACAACTCAGCGGTCGACGAGCAGGCGCAGGTCACGATCGACTGGCAGGTGATCGGCCCGCTGGAGCGCGACTACACCGTCTTCGTCCACCTGCTGGACACCGCCGGCAAGCTCGTTTCCCAAAGCGACAGCCAGCCTGACGGTGGCCGGTTTCCGACCTCACTGTTACCGGCCGGCTTGCGCGTTCAAGACCGGCACAGCTTGCCGGTGAACGGTCTGCCGGAGGGCCGCTACCAGTTGGAGATCGGCGTCTACGACGCCAGGACCGGCGCGCGCCTCAAACTCGTGGGCGGCGAAACTGACTCGCTCGTATTTCCGGAGGTGCTGGGTCGTTAACGCTGGAGCAGCGGGTTGTCCGGGGAAAGGGCGTTGCCGGCTCGCTTGGCCTTGGCCGACAGCTCGGACGTGATTTCGTCAACGCGCTCCGTCCAGCGCTCCGCCACCTGGTCCCTCATGGCCACGATCTCGTCGATCTTCTCCGCGAAGCGCTCGCCCAGCTGGTCTTTCAGCGCCACCAGCTCGCCCATCTGGTCCAGCGCCTGGGCGCCCACCTGGTTCAAGGCGGTCTGCGCCAGGCGTGAGAGGTGTACCTGCTCGTTGCGCAGCACCTCAAAGCGTTCCTTGAAGGCCCGCACGGCGGTTGGCACGGTCCGGCCTTCCTTGATGTCACGGAAGATGCCGCGGGCGGCGCGGCTGGCCAGCTCTTGGTTGGCTACCGCCCCGTCGGCGTTCACCGCCCAGGTGCCGGTTTCTTTGTAAAGGCGGGCAATCTCGGTGTAGAACCGCGCCAGCGGCAGCTTGGTCTTGAACACCGAGTGGAAGAAGTCGTACATGCCGGGCTCGAGCGTCAGCAAGGTCCCGTCCCGCAGCGCGCGCTCGTAATCCGGCGTACCGGGCAGCGGCGTCAGGATGGTGTATTGCGGCACCTCGATGCCCAGCTTGCGGTTTATTTCGATGGTCTTATCGAAATCGGCCACGTCCCACTCCGGGAACACGATCTGGGCGCCCCAGATCTTCACGCCGATGCTGCGCAGGAACTCGATGGCCCGCACGTTCTGCTCGACCGTGCTGCCCTTGTTCACCCGCTTGAGCTCGGCAGGGTCGAACGATTCCAGGCCCATGAGGACCATGTCCAGGCCAGCCTCGGCCAGCTTCTCGAACACCGCCTGATGCTTCTTGCGCTTCTCGACGCTCTTGGGCCACACGTTGTCGGCTCGGATCTGCGCCCAGTAGCGCTTGTTGATCTTCAGCCGCAACAGCTCGTCGGCCAGCTCGCCGGCGCCGTCGATGTCGGAGAAAGCCAGGTCGTCGACGAAGTTGATGTAGCCGGAGGGCAGCGAGGCGATCTCGGCCACGGTCCGGTTCGGGGATTCCACCAGGTACTCGCCCTGGTGATGGTTCCAAACGGAGCAGAAGCTGCAGCGGTAACGGCAGCCGCGCGCGGTCTCCACGCTGTACACCTTGGGATAGAACAGGAAGAAGTAGTCGTCGCGGAACTCTTCCACCAGGTCGCGGCGCGGTTGCGGACGCTCGTCCATGATCGGCGAGTTGTACTTGAAGTGCGGCCGGATCTTGATGGGATCCATGTTGGCCACGTACTCGCCGCCGGCGTCGCGGTACCAGATTTCGCGCACGTCCTCAAACGAGCGCTTGCTGCCCCAGGCCTTCACCAGCTCGCGGAAAGGTTGCTCGCCCGGCCCGCGCACGATGGCCGAAATCTCCGCTGTGAACGCGTCGGCCGGACGCAAGCCGATGTGGTGCCCGCCGACAATGATGGGCACGTCCGGCCCAACCAGCTCGCGGACTTCCTGCGCCAGCTTCTTGACCACGGGCACGTCGGCCGTGTACTGGCAGCCGATGCCCACCAGGTCGGGCGGATTGTGGCGCACTTTGTCGCGCCATCCGCCGGGGCGGATACGGTCGTCGTGGATCTGGACATTCTTGGCCAGGTCGGACGCGGCTCCCGCCACATATTCGATGCCCAGCGGCTCCGTCTGCACCAGGCCTTGGAAGCCGGTGTAGTAGCCGTTCTGGGGAACGATCAGCAGGACGTTATCCAGACACTCGCGCTCAGCGAGCTTGCGAGTCTGGATGACGGGCAGCGAGTTCAACGTCATTAGTATGGGGCTTAGGCGCCGAAAAGTAAAACGAAGGGGGCTGCCAGGTACGCTTCGGCCAATGGACGTCCAGTTCCTGTCCATCGTAGGCATGTTCGTGGCCCTCTTCGGAACCACGATCGCCAGCCTGCTCGCCTTAACAACCCACATCAATAAGATCGCCGATCGCCTCGACGACAAGATCGAACGTTTCGCGGCTCAGCTGGACGAAAAAATCGAGCGACGCGGCGATCAAACCGACGAAAAGATCGAGCGGCTTAGTGAGCGGCTCAGTGGTCAGATTGGCCAGCTCGACCAGCGCGTTTCGCGGCTTGAAGGTCGTATGGATGAGATATCGGGGCTGCTGCGCGAGGTTGTGATCGCCCGGCCCTAGCCCATGCAGCCAGACGCGGAACCCTTCGCTACGGGTCCGTTTCCTCCTCGAAAACGTCGCCACTCTCGGCTTCCTCGGCCGTGCCTTCTTCGGCGCCGAACTCGCCTTCTTCGCCGAACTCGTCGTCGTCGTCCTCCAGGTCGTAGCGCAGGACCGAGTCCCGCGTGTAGGGTCGGACGCCCTCGCCACCGCCCACCGAAGTCGGGAACGACACTTTGGCGGCATTCTCCGGGTGCTGGTACGTCTCACGGATGATGGCCCGCACCTGGCGACCGTCGATGGCCGTGATCGCCGCCGCGTACTCATTCCCGCTGGTCAGCAGCGGCAGCAGGCGCAGCGTGATCTTGGGCTCGAGCTGGCCGATCATCTGCTCGCGTAGGTCACGCACTTCGATGACGCTGCCGTTGACGTGCAGGGACAGTTGATCGCCGGCCGCCAGGGGCGCCAGCGCCTCAGTGCTGGCCAGGTTCACCAGCGTCGTCACCGCGGTCTTGCCGGGCTCTTCGATGAACAGCGCCGGATCGTACTTCTGCTGCATGGGCGCTGAGGCGCCTTCGTCTTTGAGGGTCCGCAGGCGTGCCACGTTCTTCTGGGCGATGCTGTTCGTGGGGTCGGCAGACAGGGCGCGCTCGTACGCGCCTACCGCCTTCCCATACCGCCCCAGCTCGGTCAGCGCCTTGCCCAGCCGGTTCAAAGCGTCGGCGTCATTTGGGAAGGCCTGGATCAGCCGCTCGTTCACCTCGACAGCCTCGCCCCACTTGTTCTGCCGCGCCAGGTTGATGGCCTGTTCGGTGTTGAGCCGCCGGAACTTGGCCCGCTCCTCGGGCGCGAAGGGGGCGGCGGGAGGGTCTTGCATGGCCACAGCTAGGCCACCAGTTCGCCCTGGAGCGCCCAGGGGCTTACACGTTCGACTCGCACTTTTACCTCTTCTCCCCGCGGATCGCGGTCGTCGGCGGGGAAGTACGTCAACTTGTTTTGGCGGGTTCGTCCGCGCCACTGCCGCGCGCCTGTGCGGTTGACCTTCGAGGCGTCGTCCTCCACCAGGACTTCCACATCCTGCCCCACCAGGCCCTCGTTTTTCTCCGACAGCACGCGCTCTTGAAGCGCTTCGATTTCCTTCAATCGACTCTTTTTCACGTCTTGCGGCACATCGTCGGCCAGCGTCTTGGCAGCTTCCGTGCCTGGCCGCACCGAGTAGCAAGCTACGTGCACGGTATCCAGCCGCAGGTCCTCCAGCATCCGATACGTGTTTCGGAACTGGCCGTCCGTTTCGCCCGGGAAGCCCACGATGACGTCCGTGGAAATAGCGACGTTCGGGATCGTGTCCCTAATCCGGCCGACCAGGTCCCGGTAGTAGCCGGAGGTGTACGTTCGGTGCATGGCCTTCAGCGTGTCGTCGTCGCCCGCTTGGCAAGGCACATGGATGTGCTCGCACACCTTTGGCAGGGCCGCCACAGCCTGGATGATGCGCGGCGTCATATCCGCCGGGTATGAGGTCATGAACCGAATGCGCCTGAGACCCTCGACTTCGTGGATGGCCTCGAACACGTCCGCCAGGTCGGGCCTGCCGCCGGGCAAGTCCTTGCCGTAGGAATCCACCGTCTGGCCCAGCAGGACGATCTCCTTGCTGCCTTGGTGCACCAGCTCTTTCGCCTCGGCCACGATGTCCTTCAGCGGCCGGCTGATCTCCGGCCCGCGGCGATAGGGCACGATGCAGTAGGTGCAGAACTTGTCGCAGCCGCGGATCACGTTCACGTACGATGAGACACCCATCGAGCGTGGCTTAGTTGCCACCTCCAACGCGTCGCCTTCGTCTAAGTAGTCTTGGAAGCCCTCGACGTCGGCCGGCTTGAGGAACAGGTCCACAAACGGGAAGCGCTTCGGTAAGGCCTTCATCGTGTCGTCGCCGACCATGCAGCCGGTGAGGATCAGCCGAGCGTCCGGCCGCTTCCGCTTGACGTTGACCATCTCGCCCAGCTTGCCGATGATGCGGTTCTCGGCGTTTTGCCGCACACTGCAGCTGTTGAGGAAGATCAAGTCCGCGACTTCGATGCTCTGCGTGCGCTCGTAGCCCCGCGCCTCCAATACATTTGCCAGCTCGTCAGAGTCGGCTTTGTTCATTTGGCAGCCGACCGTCCATTCGAAATACTTAGGCATAGCGATTACACATCCAGGCTTGGCAACAAGCCGACATTTGTGGACCTGAGGGGATTCGAACCCCTGACCTTCTCAATGCCATTGAGACGCGCTCCCAACTGCGCCACAGGCCCTTTCGCGGATTGGTTTCCTTTGAAACCGCGATAGTGTAGCACGGCCAAGCGGGCTTCAACGAGGTCCTCGCGCCTGCCTGGGCTCGCGTAATTTGAGGCGCCGGACGAGGTGCTCCATCGACATGCCCTGGACCAGGATCGTGAACAGCACCACCGAGAACACGGCCGCCAGGAGCATGTCCCGCTGGGGGAAGCCTGGCGGCAGGCTGAGCACCATGGCGATCGCCAGGGCGCCGCGCAGACCACCCCAGAAGGCGACGTGCCGCCAGCTGAACGGCACACGCCGCTGGAACCTGGAAACGACTGGCGCCAGGCCGTACACCACTACCGCGCGTGAAATCAGCACAAGTACCACCGCTGCCAAGCTTGGCAGCAGGTACGATCGGTAGTCGATGGCGTGCACCTGCTGGCCTATCAGCAGGAAGATGACCGAGTTCGCCACGAAGGCAAGGTATTCCCATATGTCGATGACGACAATCCGGGCCCGCTGGCTCAACCCACGCTCGCGGCCGTAGTTCCCCAGCACGATGCCGGCGGTGACCACCGCGATCACCGGCGAGACGTGCGCGGCCTCGCCCACCAGGTAGGTGCCGTAGGCCAGGATGGTCGAGAGCCCCATTTCGAACAGATGGTCGTCGGTGAGCGCCAGGATGCGGGAGCAGGCGTAGCCGGCCAGGCCCCCTAACAGCAGGCCGCCCGCTACGGTGAGGCAGAACTGAACGACCCCGGCGCCGATGCTCACCTTGCCCGACTCTCCTGTCTGCACGGCTATCTGGAAGGCCACCAGCGCGGTGCCGTCGTTGAACAGGCTTTCGCCCTCGATCACCATCTCCAGCCGTTTGGGCACGCCCAGCCGTTTGAACACGCCCAGCACGGCCACCGGATCGGTAGCGGACAGGATCGCCGCCAGCACCACCGCCACGATCCCGGCCACGCCAAGCGCCACGGCGAACAGGCCGGCGATGATCACGATGCTGATGGCCACGCCGGCCACTGCCAGCAGCACGATCGGCAGCACCGCGTCGCGCAGCTCGCTCAAGTCCAGGTTGATGGCCGCCTGGAACAGCAGCGCCGGCAGGAACACCACCAAGATCGTCCGCGACGTGAGCGTCAGCCCCGACAGCCAGTTGGTAAACCCAAGGCCGATCCCGACCGCCAGCAAGGCCACGGTGTAGGGCACGAACAGCCGCCGCACCAGCAGCCCCACCGCGAACGCCACCAGCAGCAGCCCCATCACCTGCGCCACGACGGCCGTTTCCATCCACCCTATTCTCCCGGTTAGATAGCAAAAACCGGCCAGAAGTTAGTAGTCCGGCTCGCCGCGCGCTGTGA
>DAIUFO010000222.1:5346-6462 GCA_036844545.1 Chloroflexota bacterium | reverse complement strand
CCTCGGGCGGGTAGCGCCCGGCGAATTCTCCTCGTGTCAGGAAGCCACGCTTAATCGCCACCTGAACTGCCTCCAGGCCGCCCGTCGTCGCATAGCCCGCTTGCCAGGGAAGCGTCCGGGAGAGGTTATCGAGCGCATGCATGCACAGCATCATCACGATGCTTGGCTCCATGGCCTCCGCCTCCGCCCGAGAGATGCCGAGCGCCTCACCATCGTGATAGAGGACGTCGATGTGGCTGATACCGCCAGCGTCCGGATCGGTTACCTCTTCGCAGTAACAATCCTCGATAATCTCCCGCCGGACATCCTGGTAGGGGCACTTCGTCGCGACGTTCATGAGATAGCTCGGAAACATCTTGGCAAAGAACGAGTGGGTAACCGCCTCGACGCCGAAGTAGCGCATGAGTCGCTCACGATCGTTCAGCAGATTTTCGGGCACTATCGGCTGAGGAGCATGAAAGGAGCGAACAGCCTCGGCGATGGTCTCGAGGAAGCGCTGTTCGTATTCTTGTGGCGAAAGCGCAGGCTCATTGCTGAACGCTGTCGAAAACAGGGTCCTGGTGACAATGGTGTCAGCGCCGATCACATCTGCAATCATTGAAATTCCTTCCATCTTACGTGACTGACCCGACTAGGTGACTTCGCCACGGACGCCCCGTGGCCTTGAGGAGAAAACCGCGTGGACTTGCAGCCAGCGATGATCCTGGATTTGTTTCGACCGGTTCACCAGAAGATCCGCGAAGATTTGATTGAGCTTGAGGTCAGCGCCCTGAATTGGCGCCCCGGGCCCGAAACGAACTCGGTCGGCAGCCTCGTCGCGCATATTGTCAGCACCGAACGCCGGAACCTGCTGCGAGCAATCGGAGCGGACGAAACACCGGCCGAAAACGGGTTCGCAGCGCATCTCTTCAGCCTGGCGGAGCTGTCGGAGTTGGTCGATGCTGCAGATCAGATGCTGGAAGATTTGGGCCGGACAATGTCGATGGAGACTTTGTCGAGAATGGTGATGCACCCACACAGAGGGTCAAGCAGCGCGTTTGTCCTCATCCTCCAGACCTATGGTCACGTGAAGGAGCACTTCGGCCATCTGGAACTCACGCGGCAACTCTACCACCA
>DAIUFO010000222.1:0-5336 GCA_036844545.1 Chloroflexota bacterium | reverse complement strand
CGCTGCTCCCGCCGGACGAACCCTCCCACAGCCTGGCGCCGGTGCTGGTGACGGAGGTATTCGGCTGATCGCACATCTGAAGGATCCCGGCCTGGACGGCCGGCCCACGACCAGGCAGACGCTGGTATCGACCTTCCAGCTCATGCTGCCTGCGATGGCGCGGTCGCACCGCCACACGGCGGCAGCGCTGCGCAGCGGGTAACGGCCTCAAGGAGCAGCTCAAGCTCGCCGCCGAACTGGAGCGCATCCTCAAGGTGCCCGACGCGGGGAATGTACGTTATTCCCTGACCGTCTCTGATCGCTGCGTGCCGGCCGGATTCTCCTCGCGCCCGAGGAGACGGCAGGATGAGCCAGGCGAAGGTTCTGGGGCCGAGTGCCGTACGCCTACCTATGCTACTCTGGCGCCGTGCCCGAACGAACCAGGCGCAGCTCCGATCCGCGGAGGCTGGTGGCTGCGCTCTCGGGTGCTGCTGCTGCTGCTGGGCTTGCGGCAGGTCGGGCGCGGCTTCGCCCAGCCAGGCGACGGTACGCGTCGGGGTGCAGCGCTCGGTATCCGATGCCGGCTGGTGGATGATCTGAAATGGGAAACCGACCATGGTTATATCAAGGGCACGGTCAATGCCGACGCGCTGGTCGACCGCTCGTACGTGGACGCGGCGCTGAAAACATTGGGCCCGTACCGCTGACCCGGAGGTAAAGGAGAGCTCATGGCAACAGCCGAAGCCGCCGCCCGCATCGTCGATGGCCTCAAGCGGGCCGGCATCGATTTCGTCGTGGCCGTGCCGGACATCAACGTGCTGGAGGTCCTGCGCAAACTGGAGCAGGACCAGGACATCGAGTACACGCCGGTGGGCCGCGAGGAAGAGGGCATTGGGGTGTGCACGGGCGGGCATCTGACCGGCCACCGCACCGCCATCTTCATGCAGAACGGTGGCTTGATGAACAGCTGCAACGGCCTGACCACCACCGCTTTGCAGTTCGGCATCCCCATCCTGCTGATGGTCTACTACGCCGGCCATCTGGGCGACAGCGCCTTTCACATGCTGGGCCTGGTGACGGAGCCGGTGCTGCGCGCGCTGGACATTAAGTACCAGGTGCTGACCGATCCGGCCAAGGTGCAGGAGCACATCGCCCAGGCCGTCACCCTGGCCGAAGCTGCCAAACGTCCCGTGGCGCTGCTCATGACCCGAAGCGTTCTGTGAGGAGTTGCGCATGAACCGCATGGAGGCCCTGGAGGCCATCAAAGAAATGATCGGCGATGAGCTGGTCGTCACCACCGCCGGCAGCGCCACCAGCGACTGGTACGTGGTGCATCCCAGCGACGGCCAGCTGCAAGCCAAAACCTTGGGACTGTGCTCGTCCATCGGGCTGGGCTTGGCCATCGGCCAGCCGGATCGCCGTGTGATCGTGCTTGACGGCGACGGCGCGCTGTGGATGAACCTCAGCAGCCTGGGCACCATCGGCTGGAAGCGGCCGCGCAACCTGATCCACATCTGCATGGATAACAGAAACTACGAGTCCTCCGGCGGAACGCCCACGGCCAGCTCGGCGCGCATGAATTTCGCCGCTGTGGCCCGCGGCGCCGGCATCGAGAGCGCCGTCGAAGCCGACAATGCGGCCGACTTTGCGGCGGCTGTCAAGCATGCGCTGAGCAGCGATGGTCCGCACTTCATCTGGTGCCGCATCTCCAGCTCGCGCGCTAAAGTGCCGCCGTTTCCCATGGACGAGCTGGAGAACAAGTACCGCTTCATCCGCTTCGTGGAGAGGACGACCGGCAAGGCAATTCTGCAGCAGACGCAAGCGGCCAGCCAGCTGCTCTAGAAGGCGCGCACGATTCCGGGCAGGCCAGCGGGGTTGGTGGCCAGGATGATCAGCTGGGCGACCGTCAGCAGCACGTAATCGTCGCGCGGATAGCGCAGGTCCAGGAACAGAAACATGTTGGCCAGCAGGAACAGCGCGCCAACGGTTGCCACGGGCAGCAGCACGCCCGAGAGATAGCTCAGGGCGATCAGGACCATCGAGGCCGGGATGGCCCAACCGAGCGCTCCTCGCCACGGCCGCACGAAGCGCACCAGGTAGGCCCGGTACCAGCCGAGACGGTGGCGGGGTTCCTCGTCGTCCAACCGATGGACGATGCGCCAGGGCGTGCCGGTGTGGAAATCGTCGTAGGCCGCCCAGCACCACACCAGCGCCGTGGAGGCAGCCAGGAAGCTGGCCCATTCGCCCGCCGGCCGCGCATTCCCCAGGGCGAGCTTGGCCACCACGATCACCACCGACGAGAGCACCCCGAAGAGAGCCAGCCGCTTGGTATGTTTGGTCAGGCCGATAAGCCAATCCGCTAGGCCTCGCGACACGGGCAGAGTCTCTGTGGACAGCGACGTGGCCGGGTGGCTGAAATGCAGGTTGTACTCGGCCACGCCGCGGCTGCCCAGCTTGCTCCAGCCGCGCTCTTCGAGCTGACGAACTAACGCTTCCAGTGCGGTGCGATGCTCCGGGCAGTTGAGGTCCACCGCGTGCGGCGCCTTGTACCGCAGGCGCGCCGCGACATACCAGCCGGAGCCGCTGACAGCCACGGCCCGCAGCTCGTGGAAGTCGTGCCCACCCCAGATCGACTCCGCCAGACGGATAGCCTCAATCCCGCAGCTATCCAGGCCGGCTTCTTCCGCCGCTTGTGGCTCGTCGGCCGCCTGTATCGGGGCGGCGGTCTGGGCTGCTGGCATGTTCGCTTGTTGCATGGCGCGAATTGTCGCGCGAGTCTGCCTAAATCCAACAAGCCGGTGGCGAAACAGCGGTCCCCCTGACGTGGCCTGGGTGAAAGAAGTCGGTGGAGGTCCTTCAACCTGGGCGCTTGGCCGCGCTTAGCTCCTGGCTGGTAGAATGCGGCCCTATCAGCTTGGTGGCTGCAACGTCAAGGAGGAACAGCGAATGAAGCGAAGCCTGATCCTTTGCCTGGTTGCTCCGCTCGTGCTCGGCGCCTGCGGTGGCGGCGTCGGTCAGCCGAGTGCCGCGCCCAGCCAGCCAGCCTCAGCCGGGGCCAAGCCATCGGCGGCCCCTGCCGTGTCGTCCCCGGCCGCGGGTGCTCAGCCGCCGGGGCCGGCCGCCAAGCCCTCGATCCCGCCAGCCGGCGCGGCCGCCGGCTCCGCCGCTAAGCAGCCAATCAAGGTCGGCATTATCGAGCCTTTGACCGGCTCGTTCGCTCCTCTCGGCAACGAGAACGCGGACGGCTTCAAGACCTTCCTCAACTCCATTCGCAATACGGCCGCGGGGCGGCAGATCGAACCTATATTCGCCGACGACCAGGCCAAGCCTGACGTCACCCTTACCAAGGCCAAAGAGCTCGTCGAGAACCAGAAGGTCGTGGCCCTGATGGGCTTCAACACCACGCCATCCGCCTACGCCGTGGCCCAGTGGGTAAAGACTTCCCATGTACCGATGATGATTACGACCAACGCTGCCGCCGAAAACATGCTGACCGATGCCAAGTTCGCCAGCCCTTATCTCACCCGCTGGACCGAGACGTTTACCCAGGTCATCGACCCGACCGTCGACTGGCTGATCAAGCAGGGGCACCGCAAGGCAATCATCGTTTCCGCGGACTTCGCTCCCGGCATTCAGGTGGCGGACCTGTTTGCCAGCGGCTTCATCCGCAAGGGAGGCTCCATCCTGCAGGAGTTCTACCCGGCGGTGGCCACGACTGACTTTGGGCCGTTTCTGGCGCAGTTCAACCAAAGCGCCGACGTGGTCTACGTCTTCGTGCCTGGAGTCGACACTCTGCGCTTCGCGGACCAGTACAGCAGCTACGGCGGCCCCAAGAAGCCGCTCCTGTTCGACAGCTTCGGCCTGATTGGCGCGGGGCCGGTCGTGGCCCAGCTGAAGGACAAGGTAGACGGCGTGGTGAGCGCGGACGTGTTCGACCCGTCAAGCGTCGATCCTGGCACGAAGGCTTTCCTCAAGGAGTGGAACGCGGCCCATCCCGGTCAGCCCCTCTCGATAAATATCGCCAACGGTTACGCCAGCGGCCAACTCCTAGCGTCGGCCATCGAGAAGGCTGGCGGCAGTGTGGAAGACCCGCAGCGGTTCCTGCAGGCTCTCTACAGCCTCCAGCTCGACACGGGCAAGGGGCCGGTGAGGCTCGACCAGAACCACGACATCGTGGAGAACGTCTATATATTCCGCACGGAGAAGGCGGGCAACGACTTCGTGCAGAAGACGCTGCAGACCTACACCGAAGTTTCGGACAGCTGGGGCCGTAGCGCCGAGGAGATCGCCAAGTTCCCATTCGAGAAGTACAAGGGCAAGTGGGTTGGCATGACCAAGGACCAAGTGGCGCAGGCGCTCAAATAGGCGCCGCTGGCGGTCCGACTTCGGTGAAAAGGGGGGCTCCGACCCCCGTGGCCCGGCGAAGTCCCCTTTCAGGCGGCAGGTAGCCGGCAGGACAATTCCTGAAGATACAGCCGAAGCATCAGGCCCACGCTGGGCAGCGGGGGCGCGGGCTCGGTAGCGTCGAGCATCATACGCATGCTGTACAAGAGCCGGCGATATTCCTGCGGGCAGCGCATCAACTCGGACATGCAGGCATCGGCCAGGCGCCGGGCGTCGTCGGGCTCGCGATGGCCCCAGGCGATCAGGTCGTGCGCCAGCGTCAGTGCCCCAGCGCTGGCGTTGGCGGCCCAATGGCTGCTGTCGAGCTGCTGCAGATCGTGCCGCGCCTTGGCGTCAACAGGCTCGGGTAGCGCTGAGGCACTGTAGGGCTCCCACTCGAGTTCGACCGCTGAGTTTCGCCGCGAAGGATCGGATTGCCCGCGCGGACGCCTGGCGGTGTTGGCGGCCTCGGCACTGGCCTCGATCTGCCCGACGAGGCTCAACAAGCGCGCTTCCACCGGACTGTTTGCGCTGGCTGCCGTAAGTGTTGCGCCGGCGTCAAAACCATCGTCCTCGCTAAACTGGCCATTAGAGTGCGGTTCCCGCCCCAGCAACACGTCCACATCGCGCCAGGACAATCCTTCGGCAACGATGCGCCGAGCGAGGAGCGGCTGCTCCTTCAACGGCTGGTCCTTGAGCTTGATGGCGAGTGAATAGCCGAGCTTGCCAGTGTCGACGAGCTCACGCACCTCCTCATGCAGTTTCAGCAAATCCAGGTGTTGGCGAACCCAGGCTCGACCTGCTTCCTCTTTCTCCGCGCCAGGCACGCCGCGCTCTCGCAGCAGGACCACCAGCTGGCGGAGCGACAGTTCCTTCTGGGCGCCGTCCTCTACGGACCCCAGGTGGCGCAGCGCATCCAGCGCACAGGCGATGTCCACATGGGAGATCGATCTGGCGTTGAGGTTGTCATCGAG
>DAIUFO010000221.1:0-6476 GCA_036844545.1 Chloroflexota bacterium | reverse complement strand
CACGAACGCCGCCAGGTAGTGGCTGCGCTCCAGCATGAAGGTGTTGATGACAATGCGGTCCTTGGTGCAGCGGTGGACTTCGCGCAGGGTCTCCTGGAAGGTGCGGTAGGTGGGCGGGTACGAGAACTGCACCCGGCCGTGGTCGAAGTAGGCGGTTGGCTCGCCGTCGGTGATCATGATGATCTGCTTGTTGCTGCTCTTGTGGCGAGCCAGCATCTGCCTGGCCATCATGAAGCCGTGCTGCATGTTGGTGCCGTAGACGTATTCGTTCCAGTTGATTTGCGGCAGCCGCTCCGGCTTCAGCTCCCGGGCTGAGTCCGAGAAGCCGAGGATGTACAGGTTGTCGCGCGGGTACTGCGAGCGGATCAGGCTGTTCAGCGCCACAGCCACTTTCTTGGCTGCCAGGAAGCAGCCGCGCAGCAGCATCGAGCGGCTCATGTCCAGCATCAGCACCGTCGACGACGACGTGATCAACTCCGAGCGGTAGACCTCGAAGTCCGCCGGCTTGAGCTGGATTGGCTTGCCCGCGCCCTCACGCTGGACGGAATTCATCAGCGTCCGCTGGATGTCCATCAGGAACGGATCGCCGAATTCGTACACCTTGCTGTCGTCGGTGCGGTCGCCACCCTGGCCGTGCGCGGTCATGGGGTGCTTGCCGAAGCTGTCCTTCTTGAGATGGGCGAAGATGTCCTGCAGCGCCTTCTGGCCGATCTTGCGCGTGCCGGCGGGCGTCAGCTCGTAGCCGTTGGCCGTCTTGGAGATGTAGCCCGCCTCTTCCAGGATGCGGGTGATCTGCTGCAGCTGCTCGAACTGCGCCTTGGCTTCCGGGCCCAGCAGCTCGCCCAGCTTGTTGGGGTCGATCTCGTCCATGGACTCGCCGTCGTGGGCGCGCTTGAGCTGCCGCTCCAGCTGGTCCATCTGCTGCAGCTGATCCATCATCCGCATGGCTTCTTCCATGCTCATCGGCTCGTCGCCGCGGAAGGGATAGCGGTTGCGGAACTGGCGCATCGGCAGCAGCGCCTCGAGGTTGGCCATCAGCTCGGCCATCTGGCCTTGCATGTCCGGGTCGCCGAGCATCTGCTGGATCATGCTTTCCAGGCTCTGGCGCATGTCGCCCGGCATGCTGTCCATCATTGACTGCATCTGGGCCATGCGCTTCTGCAGGCTTTCCAGCAGCTGGTCCAGGTTCTCGATGCCGGGCTCGAAGAAGTCGGAGTACTTGTCCATGAACTCCTGAAACTTCGGCTCTTTGCCCTGCATGCGGTCCCGGAGCATCTGGTTCAGGTCCTGCATCATGTCCTTCATGCGCTGGATCTGCTCGGGATCCATGCTCTCGAGCGCGTCCTTCATGCCTTGGAAGTACTGCTGCATGACCTGGCGCTTGAGCATGTCCAGCAGCTCCTGGAACTTCTCGCGCGCCTGCTGGTCCATGAACTCGTAGTTCTCGGACAGCTCCTTGATCTGCCCCGCGGCGTCCTCGGGCAGCATGTCCAGCTGATGCTGCTTGCGCGCAGCCATCTTCTGGAGCATGTCGAGCAGGTCGGGGGAGGCTGGAGTCGGGGGTGAGGAGTCGGGAGTCGGGGGCTGCGGCGGAGTCGGGAGTCGGGAGTCGGGAGTCGGGGACGGATCGGCTTGATCCTGGTTGTCCTGGGACGCCGGAGGTTGGGAGCCTGGCTGCATTTGGCCCGGCTCCTGACTCCTGACTCCTGACTCCGGCGCAGCTTGCTGCGCCCGCGCCTCGTCTAAGCGGCGCTGGATGCCTTCACGCTCCATTTGCTTGACTTCGTCGAGCTTTTCCTTGATCTCGTCGAAGACGGAGTTCATGTCGTAGCGGTTGAGCTCCTGCTGGCGGCGCTCGCGCAACTGCTCCAGCAGTTTCTGGAGGCCCTCCATGCGCTGGCCGTCCTGGCCGTCCAGGCCCCACTGCATGATGTGCTCCAGCGCGTTCCACATGTCGCCGTCAGCCAGCAGGTCATCCGACAGCGCGTCCATGATGTCGTCGGCGGTGAACGGGAAGACCTGCTGGCTCCCGTCCCAGCGGCTGTAGCGGAATATGGACATCAGGGAAACCTATCGCGCGTAGCGAGCGACTCCGTGGGTTCGGTCCTTGTTGAGCTTGCGGTTGAGGTGCAGCCCCTCCAGGATGAACTCCACGGCTGAGGACACCGACGCCGGCGAGCCATGCGCCTGCAGCTTGGCCACAGCGGCCTTGATGCCGTCGAAGCTGGACACCTGCTCCACGTACTTCATGCTCGGCACGGCGTCGCCGGCGTCCACATGCAGGCCGGACTCGAAGCCCGCGAACAGATCGTCGAAGTCCGTCACGTCGAAGTAGCGATTGAAGGTGTTGAGGACCGCGCCCTGGACCATCTTCTCGATGACCCGGTCTTCCTTGGTGTCGCCCACCGTCTCCAGCTCGATCTTGCCGGCCGTCGAGGCGATTACCGCCGACAGGTCGCTCACGCGCGGCACCACCTGCTTCTCCCGCAGCCGGATCGAGCGCTTCACCGCGTTGCTGATGACGTTCTCGTAGTTGCAGATGGACACGCGCACCGACACGCCCGATCGCTGGCTGATGTCCGGGTTCTTGCGCGCCAGGTGCGTCAGCTCGGCCAGGATTTCCTTCACATACGTCGGCACGCTGATGTCCAGCTCGCCGTCCTCGTAGGCGCTGGCTTCCTGCTCCATGATGGAGATTTCGTGCTCGTGTGTGATCGGGTAGTGGGTCCGGATCTCCGAGCCGCAGCGGTCCTTCAGCGGGGTGATGATGCGGCCGCGGTTGGTGTAGTCCTCGGGGTTGGCGCTGGCCACGATGTAGATGTCCAGCGGCAGCCGCACCCGGTAGCCGCGAATCTGGACGTCGCGCTCTTCCAGGATGTTCAGCAAGCCCACCTGGATGCGCTCGGCCAGGTAGCGGCCCTCGGCTACCTTGATGGGGTCGATCTCGCCGATCAGGTCGGCGATAGTGATGTCCGGCGTGGCCAGCTTCTCGCCGTAGCGTTGGTCACGGCTCACCCAATCGACTGGCGTCCGGTCGCCCTGCTCCTGGAGGGTTGCCTTGGCGTAGGCCGAGATCGGCTCGAACGGATCGTCGTTGATCTCCGACCCGGCCACGACCGGCAGCCACTCGTCCAGCAGGCTCACCAACGCCCGAGCGATGCGGCTCTTGGCCTGCCCGCGCTCGCCCAGGAAAATGATGTCCTGGCCGGACAGGATGGCGTTCTCGACTTGGGGGATCACCGTGTCCTCATAGCCCACGATGCCGGGGAAGAGGTTCTCTCCCGCCCGGATCTTCTCGATGAGGTTGTGGCGCATCTCCGACTTCACCGGCCGCGACTGATAGCCGGAGTCGCGGAGCTCCCCGAGGGTCTTGGCGAGGGTCATGGCGCCAAGCATACCAGCCAAGTGTCCCCTCTCCCGCCGCGGCGGGAGAGGGTAAGGGTGAGGGAGCCTGGAGGCCATAATTGCACCTGCCAGATGGAAGACTCCAAGCCCCAACAGCAGTTCGTCCGCTTCGCCTTTTACAAGATCGATCCTGCCTGGCGCAGCCTGCCTGCCAAGGATAAGGCCGAGGCGCGCGAGGAGCTGCTGCAGGTCATCGAGCAGTTCGGCGAGGCCATGATCCTGCGCACCTACAGCACCGTCGGCACGCGGGGCGACTGCGACTTGCTGCTGTGGCAGGTGACGTACGCCATGGACGACATCCACCGCCTGGCCGCGCGCATCAACAGCTCGCGTATGGGCCGCTACCTGTCGCTGCCCTACTCCTATCTGGCCATGACCAAGCGCTCGGTCTACGTGGACAAGCACGTCCACGAGGGCCAGGAGGGGCGCATGCGCGTCGTCCGCCCCACAGACGCCCGCTACTTCTTCGTCTACCCCTTCCTCAAGACGCGCCAGTGGTACCGCGAATCGCTCGAACGCCGCCAGCAGATGATGGACGTGCACATCAAAGTCGGCCACAAGTACCCCAGCGTCAAGCTCAACACCACCTATTCCTTTGGCCTGGATGACCAGGAGTTCGTGGTGGCCTTCGAGACCGATAAGCCCGAGGACTTCCTCGACCTGGTGATGGAGCTGCGTGAGTCCGAGAGCAGCCTCTTCACCTTGCGCGACACGCCCATCTTCAGCTGCGTCCAGATGACCCTGGCGGAGTGCCTCGAAGCGCTCGGCTGATGCTATGCTTCAAAAACTGAAGCAATGAGAGGCTACGGCCAGTTCTGTCCCATCGCGCGGACGCTGGATCTCCTTGGCGACAAGTGGACGCTGCTGATTGTGCGCGAACTGCTGCGCGGCAAGCGCCGCTTCCGAGACATCGAGGCCGGACTGCCGGGCATCCCGCCCAACCTGCTCTCGGACCGGCTCAAGGTGCTGGAGCAGGCAGCCATCGTCACCAGGGAGTATTTCCGCGAGCTGCCGCCGCGCGTCGAGTATTCGCTCACCGATCGCGGCTCGAGCCTGGCTTCCGTGCTGGAAAGCATTGCCGAGTGGGGCATGCAGCACATGATGGCAGGCGAGGTCCCCTGCGACCGCGTCGAGCTGGACCTGCTGTTCTTTCACCTGCCGCGGTTCCTCTGCCCGGACAAGGCTGCCGGCGTTCGCGGCACGGTCGAGGTGCGGCTGGAAGGCGAAGGCGGGGGCTCGTGGTGGGTCAGCTTCGCCGGCGGCGAGTGCTCGATCTCCCGCGCCGGCGCCGAGCCGGCCGACGCCGTTATCGCTTGTCCCGTAGATACTTGGGTAGAAGTGATGGCGCTGCACCGCGCTCCGGAGCGCCTGGCGTCCACCCAGGGCGTCCGTTTCGAAGGCGACGCCGCCCTGGCGGCCCGCTTCGGCACCCTGTTCTGCCGCGAGACGCTGGCCGAAGCTAGCGCCGGCGGCGCCGCCTTCGCTGGCTCGAAGCCCTAGCCCTCACCGGCTCCAGCTCTGACTCTTCCTCGTCTTCGCTCGGCTCGGCCTTGCCCCGAGTCGACGCGGCCGCCATCTTGCGCTGCTGTGTCTTACTCGGCGGAGGCGGCGGCGTCACCGTCGCGAATCGTGAGATGGCGAACGCCCCGAAGATGCCCGCGATCAAGCTCAGCCCCAGCCCGCCGTTCGTTGTCAACGGCGAGCCCTGCAGAGCCGGCACCCGCGGCAGGAGCGTCTGCCCCAGGAACAGCAGCACCATCATGCCCACAAAGATCGGGGCGGCCCGCAGCCAGATTATCTTCCGCCGCGGCGGAGGCGTTCGCCTCGGTGGCGCTGGTCGGGGCATGGGAACAAGGTTACAGCAGCGGCTGGCCGGGTGCTGTGCCCGATGGTGTAAGCGCCGGCGGGCTTAGCCCTTGTCGAGCCCGCGGTCGGCTGCGCTCTTCACGAATGAGTTGTCGATGATCTTGTTCACGTCGAAGCCCTTTACCTTCTCATTCTTGACGGAAAGCGTCTCGATGGCGTCTTTGAACTGCTCCGGTTTGGCGTATGGCAGCGCCGGCATGGTTTCGTTGGCGTAGAACTCGTAGGACGGCACCATCTCGTCGTCCTTTTCGTCCTTGTAGTACTTCTTCAACGTGGCCAAGCCAAAGGCTTTGTCATTCTTCGCTCGGACGGCCCCTTGCACCAGCGAATCGACGACTTTTTGCACGTCAGCCTTGTGGGCGGTGATCCAGCTGCGCTGGCCAACGATGGTGTCGTTGGCCGCGGGGATCTGCTCAGAGGCCAGATTGACCAGCGTGTGCAGTCCCGCGGCTTCGAGCTTGATGGTGCCGGGTGGCGAGTCCATGCCGCCCTGCACCTTGCCGGTGAGCAGCGCCGCCGAACGCGTCTGCGAATCGCTCAGGGAGATGATGCTGACGTCCTTCTCAGGGTCTAACTTCAACCGCCGCAGCACCACGCGCGTCGCGATGTCCGCCGACCCGCCGAAGCTGGCCACGCCTATCGTCTTGCCCTTGAGATCGTCCGCGGTCTTGATGTCCTTGGTGACCTCGAACTTGTAGGGGTAAACAGGGCCGAGCGTCCCAACGATGACCAGGTCAGTGCCCTGCGCCACGGCGCTCACCGTCTCGGCCCCGCCAGCCAGGATCAGCTGCTCGTCACCCGACAGCAGTGCTGCCATCGTCCTGGATCCGCCCGAGACGAGCTGCATCGCCACCTCGACACCATTTTTCTGGAAGTAGCCGCCGTCCTGCGCCGACCAAGCAGCCAAGTTGCTTCCGGCTATGTTGCTGTAGGCGATGTTCAGCTTGCCCGGCACCGGCTTAGGGGCCGGCTTGGCGCTGGCGCTTGCCGACGCCGCGGGTTTGGCGCTGGCCGCGGCGGCGCTGGCCGGAGCGCTCGTGGCTGGTTTAGCCGCGCTCGCCGGCGCCGGGCTTGAGGCGGGAGCGCTCGGCGCCGCGGCTCCGCCGCAGGCAGCGAGCAGCAGCACGGGCGCGACGATGGCGCGGCTAACGAACGATTTCATGCAGGGCACTCCTTTGATATTCGTTTCCGCATAGTACTCCTAG
>DAIUFO010000220.1:0-6496 GCA_036844545.1 Chloroflexota bacterium | reverse complement strand
CAAGAAAGCCATCATCATGACCTCGGACTTCGCGCCGGGCATCCAATATTCCGACCTGTTCGGCAGCGCCTTCATCTATCGCGGCGGCACGATTGTCCAGGAGCTGCATCCGCCGCTCGGCACTGCCGACATGGGGCCATACCTGTCTCAGCTCACTCAGGACGCCGACATACTGGCCATGTTCGAGGCCGGGGCCGACGGGGTGAAGGTGGCGACGCAGTTCAACAACTACGTGGGCAACCGCAAGCTGCAGCTGCTGGATCTGTCCAGCCAAATGACGAACGACGGCAACCGCAACCAGCTCGGCGCAACAATCAACGGGTTGGTGGCTCAAAGCGCCTACATGGAGGCCCTGAGCACGCCGGCCAACCAGAGCTACTTGAAGGCGTGGTACGCCAAGCACCCCAATACGCCGCCGTCGCAGGAGAATGCCTTCGGCTGGTCGGGCATCCAGTTCCTGGACACAGCGCTCAAGAAAGTCAACGGCGACGTGTCCGACACTCAGAAGTTCCTGGACGCGCTGTACGGCGCGAGCATCGATTCACCCCGCGGGAACATCAAGCTGGACGAGCACCACGATGCCATCGCGGACTCGTTCGTGTACCAGTTCGAGGCAGGCAGCAATGGGCCAACCGAGAAGCCGCTTACGACGTACTCACAGATCGGCCAGTTCTGGGATCGGACGCAAGCCCAGCTCGAGAAGTTCCCGCTGGGCCAGAACAAGGGCAAGTGGGTGGGCATGACCAAAGACAAGCTGGGCGACGTCATCACCCTGCCGAAGGGTTAAGTCTTCAGGAAGGCTGAGCGGGGCTTGGGGTTGGTGAGGCGCTCCTCGCGCCACTGGCCCAGGATCTGGCGCAGCTTGGCGAGCGGCACGGCATCGTCGTCGACGCGGAGGTCGATGTAAGGGAAGGGCTCGTTGCGGACGACGACCAGCGCGGCTGACTGCCGGCCGCGGGCGTCGCCGCCGGCGGCATCGCCCGCCTCGAGCGCCTCCAGCAGGCGGTCGGCCAGCTCACCCTTGGCAGCGGCAAAGGCGGCAGCGGTTCTGGGGACCACCTCGGCCGTGGCGAGGTGGTTGCCCGCCACCGAAAAGTTCGCACCCTGAACGCCGCCCTTATGCTCGGGCGCATCCGCCCCCGTCCAGCTGGCCGTCCTGCCCCGGGCGTCGATGAGGTGCAGCTGGCGCTGGTCGGGGCTGGGATCGATGGCCAGCGCGCTCTCGATCGCCGCCTCGGCCGGCAGGCCGCGAGCCAGCAGATCCAGCGCAGCGACACCCAGCCAGGGGTTGGAGATGGCCTGCGAAGCCACCGCGCCGAGGCCGGAGCGCAGCCAGGGCACGCGGGCCCCGACGGCGGTCTGCCGCGTGGCCACCGCCACGCCGAACTCACCGGTTTCGGGCTGAAAGGCAACGATGGAGTAGGTCATGGGCCGCAAGGATACTTCCGGTAGACGGTAGACGGTAGACGGTAGACGGTAGACGGGCACCCCGCTAAACCTATGCTTGAACGCTTGGGCAAAGGCGAGTACAGTGGCCTCACACACATAGGAATAAACAGGGAGGCCCTCACTCATGCATCCTCGGTTTCGAATCGTCAGCGTTCTCAGTGCACTGGTCGTGTTGGCAGCAGCTTGCGGTTCGGCCGCGACGCCATCGAACGGCGGGGCTGCCAGCGGGAGCAAGGGATCCACGCGGGTGGTCGTGGGCGTGACCGAGACCATCGAGAACCAGAACCCGTACGGCGACAGCGTGGCCCTGCAATACGGCATCTGGTGCGAGGTGCTCGGCTGCCTGGTGAGCTACGACCTGAAGAAGGGCGACTACGCGCCGGCGCTGGCCGAAAGCTGGAAGGTCGAAAACCCGACTACCTGGACGTTCAACCTCAACCAGAAGGTGCGCTGGCAGGACGGCACGCCGCTCACGGCGGCGGACGTTGTCCAGTCGTTCGAGCGCATCGCCAAAGACCCCGACAGCCACCAAAAACAGAACACGGCGCCGGTAGCCGGCATGGAAGCGGTGGACGATCACACGGTGAAGGTCACGACCAAGGAGCCGACGGCCTCATTGCTGAGCTTCTTCGCCGACCTGCTCATCGTCAGCCAGAAGGCGCAGTACGACAAGTTCGGCCCTACCTGGTTCAAGCAGGGGCCGATTGGCACCGGGCCGTACAAGTTCAAAGAGCTGGTGGCGAACGATCACATGACCATCGTCAAGAACACGAACTGGTGGGCGGGCAAGGTAGACGGCCCCGACGAGGTCGTCTACAGGATCTTGCGTGAGCCAGAAGTGCGGGTGACGGCCCTGCTGAACGGCGAGATCCAGATCGCGCAGACCATGCCCCCACAGATGGGCGAGCGCGTCAGCAGCAGTCCCAACGCCAGGGTGGCGACCACGGACTCGCTGGAGATCATGTTTTTGGCGATGAGCCCCAAGTACAAGCCCTGGGACAACAAGCCATTACGGCAAGCGGTGGCCTACGCCATCGATAGAGACAGCATCATCAAGAACGTGCTGCTGGGCCAAGCCACGCGGCTGGACGGGCCAATAGGAGCGGGACAGTACGGCTACAACCCGGACCTGCAGCCGAAATACACGTACGATCCACAGAAGGCCAAGCAGCTGGTGGCCGAGGCTGGCTACCCCAACGGACTGGACGTGGAGCTTTCGACCCCCGTTGGGCGGTACATCCTGGACAAGCAGATCACCCAGGCCATGACACCGATGCTGACTGCCGTGGGCATCCGCACCAAGCTGGTGACGCCGGAGTGGGCCACGTTATGGGCCAACGTCCAGGACGGCAAGGTGCCGTTCTACTACATGGGCCGCGGCTCAGTCGTAGATCCCGGGCTGCCCCTGGCCCAGTACTTCGAGACCGGCGGGTCGCCCCGGATTGGTTACTCCAACTCGAAGCTCGACGGCCTGTTCAAGAAGGAGCGGGGGTCCTTCGACCCGACCGAACGCAAGAAGGTGCTGTCCGACGTAATGAGCACGATCACTGACGAGGCGCCAGGCGCGTTCATGTGGCGGCACAAGTTCTTGTGGGGCATCTCCAACAGCATCGATTACACACCCCGAGCCGACGACCGCATCTTTGCCAATGACATGCGGGTGAAGTAGCGTCGCGGCCTAGTTGGCGACCTTCAAGCGGGGGTCAAGCACGTCGCGCAGACCGTCGCCCAAGAGGTTGATACCCAGCACAACGATAAAAATGGCCAGCCCGGGGAAGACCGTCAACCACGGAGCGGTGCTGATGTAGTTGCGGCCGTCGGCCAGCATCGTGCCCCAGGTGGGGATAGACGGCGGCACGCCCAGACCCAGGAAACTGAGACTGGCCTCGGCGATGACGGCGACGGCCATGGAGAAGGTGGCGATGACCAGGCAGGACGGGATGAGGTTGGGCAGTACGTGGCGCAGGATGATCCTGGGATGCCGGGCGCCAATGACGCGGGCAGCGGTCACGAACTCGCGCTGGCGGAGGGACAGCGCCTCGCCGCGAACCACGCGGCAGTAATTGATCCAGCGCTGCACCGATAACGCGACGATGAGGTTGACCAGGCTCTGGCCCAGGAAGGTCAGGATGGCGATGGCCAGCAGCAGCGAGGGGATGGCCCAGATCACCTCCACCACCTTCTGGATGATGAAGTCGGTCTTGCCGCCCGCATAGCCCGAGATGGCGCCCAGGAGGATGCCGATTGAGCCGGAGATGACGACCACGGCAACAGCGATGATCAGCGATATCTGCGCGCCGTGCATGATCCGGCTGAGGATGTCGCGGCCGAGGTTGTCCGTTCCCAAGAAATGCGCCGCGCCGAACCATTGCGGGCCTACCAGCGACTCGCGCAGGTGCTGCTCGTTAGGATCGTAAGGAGCTGTGATCGGGCCGAAGATGCCAAGCAGAATGAGCCCGAGCACGATCAGCCCGCCAACCCACAGCTTGGGCCGGAAGGGAGCCCTGTGTCGCGCGGCAGGGATCGCCAGCAGCTGGGCCGGGGGCGCCAGCCTCAGGTCACTCGGACTGCCAACGACGGCGGACATGCCTTAGTAGCGCACGCGCGGATCGGCCAGCGCATAGACCGCGTCGACGGCCAGGTTAATGAGCACGAAGGCTACCGAGTAGACCAGCACGATGCCGGTGACGAGGGGGTAGTCGCGCGAGGAGACGCCTATGATCAGCAGGCTGCCGGTGCCCGGCCAGGCGAACACGGTTTCGGTGATGATCGACACGCTGAGCAGGGTGCCCATCTCCAGGCCGACCACTGTGACGATGGGGATAAGAGCGTTGCGGAACACGTGCCGCCGCAGCACCGTGCGGTCGATCACCCCCTTGGCACGGGCGACCACGACGAAATCATTGTGGTTCGCCTCCAGGACCGCCGAGCGCGTGATGCGCATGAGGATGCCGGCCACGCCACTGCCCAGGGTCAGCGCGGGCAACACGACGTGCCGAAAGGCGTCCGCGAGGGCGGCCCAATTGCCTTCAATGAGGCTGTCCAGAAAGTAAAAGCCAGTGATGGTTGGGCCGGCCACACCGTACTCGCTACGGCCCGACGAGGGGAAGATGTGGAACACCCCGGCGAACAGCAGGATGAGCATGATGCCGAACCAGAAATTGGGCATGCTGATGCCGAACAGACCAAAGGTGGTGCCGGCGTTGTCGACCGCCGAGTTGGGTTTGGCTCCGGCAAACACGCCGAGCGGGATAGCCACCAGGCAAGCAATCGCCATGGCAAAGAAGTCCAGCTCGACCGTGGCCGGCAAGCGCTGAGCTATCAAGTCGGCCACAGGCTGGGCAAAGCGGAACGACCGCCCCAGGTCGCCTTCGACGGCATTACGCACAAAGTAGAAATACTGGACGTAGACCGGCTGGTCGAGGCCCCAATTCGCCCGCATGGCAGCGCGGTCGACTTCGGTGGCGTCCTCGGGCAGGAGCAGCGAAGCGGGATCGCCGGGGGCCAGGTGCAGCAGGCCGTAGACCACCGCGCTGACGAGCAGCATCACCGGGATGACGCCCAGCGAGCGCTTGAAAAAATAGGCGCTCATCGGCTCGTCATTTCATGGACCTGGCCGCCGGTGATGACCATGTCGACGGACAGCTGGTTGAATTGCTCGGGCGGGAACTCGAAGGGGTCTTCGCCCAGCACGGTGATGTCGGCAATCTTGCCGTGCTCCAAGCTGCCCAGGCGGTGCTCTTCGAAGCCGGCGTAGGCAGCGTTAATGGTCTGCGCCCGAAGCGCCTGCTCGACGGAGACGGCCTCCTCGGGGTTGATCGGGTTGCCGTTGACGGTCTTGCGCGACACCAGCGTGCCGGCGTCGCGCAGCGGATCGCTGGGGTAGCTGCCGGGGCCATCGGACGAAAACGTGGTCTTGAAGCCGGCGCGCAGGATCGGGCTTGGCATCCCAGGTCGTCCGCCGTTACGCTTACCTCGGCGGCGCGCTGCACCACCTTGTGGCGGGTGCCGCCGAGGTAGGCGCGATCGAGCTCGCGGGACTATGCCAAACAGCGTGTTACTTTGACGCCTGGGCAGTGACTTCCTTGTTCTTGCTGCCGGCCTTTTTCCCGGCTTGTTGACCGCTCTTGGGTTTTTTAGCTCCACCCTTGCTGCCAGGTCCCTTATCAGGCATCGCCGAAGGCCCTCCTACGAATTGTGTTCAGACTGAACCAACTTTATGATGGATAAGAAACACGTGAACGTCAAGCGTCATTCCGCCCCACAGCGGCGATCGTCTGACAGGCGCCCTTACTTCGACGTCTGCAGGACCTCTTCCACGACCTCCGGGTGCCGGTCTATGACAGCCAGGAGGACACGCGCCGGACCCTCGGGCTGCCGTCGCCCTTGTTCCCAGTTCCGGACCGAAGCAGCGGCAAAACCGAACTTGGCGGCGAACTCGTCTTGGCTGAGCCGCATCTTCCTGCGAACTCGCTGGACGTCGACTTTCGGCACTTGGACCGTCGTCGTCCGGGCCCTAACGCCTTCTCCTCTTGACCAAGCGACTGCTTCTTTCAAGCCGACAATGATGCTCTGGCCGAGAGTCGGCTCTTGCCCCCGCGTCTTGCCGGCTGGCTGGCCGACCGGATTGGCCGCCCTTCGGTGATCGTGCTGAGCGCGCTGGCGTTCATCTCGGCCGCGCTGATCGACGCAGTGACGCCGCCCGATCAAAGCTTGCTGCTGGGCGTGGGCATGTTCCTGATCGGTCTCGGTTGGAACCTCGGCTTCGTGGCCGGCAGCGCTTTGCTCACGGATTCGGTCACGTTCACCGAACGGCCGCGGGTGCAGGGCATGGCTGATATGTGCATGGGCGTGGCAGCGGCGCTGGGCAGCCTGGCGTCCGGCCCCATTCTCGAGAGCCACGGCTATCCCACCCTGAACATCTGGGTGGCGCTGCTGGTGGTCTTCCCGCTGGCCTCCGTCTGGATGCGCAGGCGGCGGCCACAGCCAATTCTTATCAGGAGCTGAACATGGCCCGTCCCCGCATCGCAGTCTTCTCCGGCGCGTC
>DAIUFO010000219.1:0-6536 GCA_036844545.1 Chloroflexota bacterium | reverse complement strand
AGGCCACCACGTGCCCGGCGGAGTGGCCCGGCGTCCAGATCAGCTCCCATTTGGTGTCGCCGAAGCACAGCCGCTCGCCGTCGTTGACCTCCGTGTCCGGCCGGTGCAGTGACACATAGGCTCGCCAGTGAAGCGACACCTCACTGAAATCCAGCACCTGGTCCTCGGGCGTGCCGTGGCGCGCCAGGAAGGCCCGCAGGTCGGCCAGGATGCGGTCCACGTCCACGTAGCGCGAGGGCACAATGGCGGCCTCGTCCCGATGCATGATCAGGTTGCCGCCGGACGTCTCGCGGATGCGGCCGGACAGGCCGATGTGGTCGGGATGGCTGTGGGTGACCAATATCTGCCGGATGTGCCGCAACGTCAGGCCCAAGTGTTTCAGGTAGCGGGCAAACGTCTCGAAGGCGCCGTCGATGTTCATGCCGCAGTCGATCAGCCCCAGCTCGTCGTGGTCGCGGATTAGGTACACATTGACGATAGGCAGCCGCGGGAAGGGCAGCGGCATGGCCAGTTGGAAGACGTTGGGCACGACTTCGACGATGCCGTTCACGGCAGGAACGCGCCTACGACGCGATTGAACTCGCTGGGGTTCTCGAGCATGACCGTGTGGCCCGCGTCGGGCACGACTTCCAGCCTCGCGTCCGGGAGCATCGCCAGCATCTTCTCCGCCACGGCCGGCGCCAGGATGTCGGACTCGCCACCGCGCACGATGAGCGTTGGGCAGCGGACCGCCGCCAGGCATTTCCACAGATCGACGCCCGAGCCGGCGTGGCCGAGGAAGCGGTCACGCAGCTTCTGGTCGTACTTGAGCTGGTAGGAGCCGTCCGGCATTTCCCTGAAGGCCTGGCGCAGCGACGTCTGCACCAGGTCTTCGGGCCGGCGCGGGTTGGCCATTCGGATGTAGGCCAGCGCCTCGTCGCGGTTGGGGAAGACGCTGCGCGCCTGGCTGATAGCCCGGCTCATCCGCTCCCGGCCGGCGGGGTTACTCTCGGGGCCGCGGTCCACAAGAACTAGCCGCTCCACCAGCTCGGGCCGCCGCGAGATCACGATCATGGCGTTGGCGGCGCCCATCGAAAAGCCGATGAGCGTGAAGCGCGTGAGTCCGAGCGCATCGCACACCGCCAGCGTGTCCGTGGCGTTCAGCTCGTCGCCGTAGGCGTCGGCATGGCCGGTATCGCCGTGCCCCCGCGAGTCCACGGCATAGATGTGGTATCGATCGCAAACCGTCTCGGCGAAAGGATCCCAAATGTGAGCCTGATTGCCGAAACCGTGCAGCAGCAGGAGTGGCGGCCGCTCAGCCGTGCCCCACTCCAGGTAGTGGAAGCGAAGTCCGTTAGCCTCGACGAAGCCATCGCGCGGTTCCACCATAGTTGTCATTCAGAGCGTCGAGCGAAGAATCCGCTATCCGCTCGGCGCCGGGATCGGGTTTCCGGACTGGTCCACAGGCTGGTCCTGCTTGTCGGGATAGACATCGGCGTCGACCTTCCACGAGCCGCCGATCTTCAGAAGCTTGTAGAGGTTGCGGTCGCGGGTCGCGACGGTATTGCCGTCCTGGTCGGTCTCTTCCCAGGTCTCCCACGTCTCCGCTTGCGCCGCGGTTGGGGATTGCACGTCGATTTGGCCCCATTCCAGCTTCACCAGGCGAATGCCGACCGTGCCTTCCCGCAGGAGCGCTTCGTTGGTCTGGACCATGTTGGCGAAATGGCTGGCCGTCAGCGAGTCCTGCATGATGGTTGGGTCGTGGGCGGCGAAAGCGTCTTCCTGCTCGTGGTCCAGTTTCTCGATAACGGCTTTGATCTGGGCAGTGTCCGAAGAGGCGCCACAGGCCGCCAAGCCGGTAAGCGCCACGATCAGCAGGGCAACCACGCGCGCCATGCCTTTCACCCGGCTGGAGTATAGCGACGGCACACAAGACGGCTGGGGTTGATTTGCCTAAACCCGCGGGAAATTCCTCTTGACCGCCAGCCGCCTTTCCGTATAATGATCACCATGCCACGGCAGCAAGATCATTTTGGGAGGAACTGGTATGTGGACTAAACCTGCCTTAGCCCGGACGCTCCGCCAGCAGAGCCTTTCGCAGCGCCGCCGCAACTTCACCTTTACGCCAGCTCCCTTGCCTCGTGAGCACGAGGTACATGCCGCACCCAAACCGGAGCCGAGCCCCAAAATCCAGACGCAGGTCGTGCTGTCGGATTAGGAAGAACCCGTCTTTAGCCCTTGGCCTGTGGCCTAAACGCCGAGGTACTGGTGCTTGACCTGCTCGTTCTGACGGAGCTCGTCGGGCGACGACTCGTACACGATCTGGCCCTTGTTGAGGACGTAGCAGCGGTCGGCCACCGATAGACCCAACGCCAGGTTCTGCTCGACCAACAGCACCGACAGTCCCTCGTCCTTGACCTCTTTGATGATGCGGCCGATCTCGCGCACGATCAGCGGCGCCAAGCCCTCCGACGGCTCATCCATCAGGATCAGGGATGGGTTCATGAGCAGCGCCCGGGCGATGGCCAGCATCTGCTGCTCGCCGCCGCTGAGCTGATCGCCGCGGTTCTTCTGTCGTTCTTTCAGGCGCGGGAACACCCGGTAAACTTTGTTCAGGTCCCACGAGCCGCGCTTCTTGTTGTGGGCGAACAGCAGGTTCTCCTGCACGTTCAGGTCGGGAAAGATACGCCGGCCCTGCGGCACCAGCCCGATGCCCGAGCCCGCGATCTTGTAGGGTGGCAGCCCGGTCAGGTCCTTGCCGTCGAACACCACGTGCCCGGCCCGTGGCTTGTTGAAGCCGATGATGGACCGAATGGTCGTGGTCTTGCCGGCGCCGTTGCGGCCTACCAGGCACACCAGCTCTCCCGAGTTCACCTGCAGCGACACACCCTGCAGGATGTGGCTGTCACCGTAATAGGTGTGGACATCCTCGACTTGCAGCATCGTGGCGCTAAGAATACATTCTTGTCATCCGAGCGCCCTTTTGTCATCCTGAGCGCAGCGAAGAATCGGCACCTATGCGCGCACGCGCCATAGCCTCGAAGTTCCGGAGTGCGCTGGGGTCGGCAGTCGCGCCCACGTTGGCGGCTTTGTCCAGCGGCACGCCTTGGAACAGCTTCTTGACCGGCACTTCCATCTTTTTGCCGCTGAGCGTGCGCGGGATCGCTGGCACGGCAATCACCTCGTCCGGCACGTGGCGCGGTGAGAGCGTGGACCGGAGCGTGTCCTTGACCTTAGCCGCCAGCGAGTCGTCCATCTCATTGGAATCGCTGAGCACGACGAACAGCGGCATGTAGTAGCCGCCGTCGGGCTTTTCGACGCCGACGATCAAGCTGTCGGCGATCTCCGGCAGCCCCTCCACCACCGCATAGATCTCGCTCGAGCCCAGGCGCACGCCCTGGCGGTTCAGCGTGGAGTCGGAGCGGCCTTCGATGACGCAGCCGCCGCGGCGGTTGATCCGGATCCAGTCGCCGTGGCGCCACACGCCGGGGTAGACGTCGAAATAGCTGTCGCGGTAGCGCTTACCCCGCGGGTCATTCCAGAAGTACACCGGCATGGACGGCATCGGCGCGGTGATGACCAGCTCGCCCTGCTCCCCGATCACCGGCCGGCCGCGTCCGTCAAAGGCCTCGACCTTGCAGCCCAGCGCGCGGCATTGCAGCTCGCCGGCGTGGACAGGCAGCAGGGGGTTGCCGGCGACAAAGGCGCTGACGACGTCCGTTCCGCCGCTCACGGACGCCAGCCACACGTCAGGCTTGACGTGCTCGTATACCCATTCAAACCCTTCGACGGGCAGCGGCGAGCCCGTCGAGCCGATCATCTTGAGCCGGCTCAGGTCGAACTTCTTGCCAGGCTCGAGGCGGGCTTTCATGCAGGCGGTGATGAACGCCGCGCTGATGCCGAAGGTGGTGATGCCCGCCTCCTGCGCGTACTGCCACAGCACGTCCAGGCTGGGATAGCCGGGGTTGCCGTCGTACAACACCACAGTTGCGCCGACCAACAGCCCGCTGACGATGGCGTTCCACATCATCCAACCGGTGGACGTGTGCCAGAACAGGCGGTCGCCGGGCTTGAGGTCGGCGTGCAGACTCATCCACTTCAGGTGCTCCAGCAGCACGCCGCCGTGGCCGTGCACCAGCCCCTTCGGCAGCCCGGTGGTGCCCGACGAGTACAACACCCACAGCGGGTGCTCGAACGGCACCGGCTCGAAGGCCAGCTCCGGCACCGGGCCGGCGGTGATCTCACTCATGTCGACGGCCTTCGGGTGGTCGAAACCGGCCCGCGGGTCGAGATACGCCAGGAACACCACCTTCTCCAGGCTCGGTATCGCCCGCGGCAGCTCGCGCACGACCTCGCGCCGGTCGAAAGCCTTGCCGCCATAGGTGTAGCCATCCACGGCGAACAGCACCTTCGGCTCGATTTGCGCGAAGCGATCGACCACCGCGTTGACGCCGAAGTCGGGCGAGCAGCTCGAGAACACTGCCCCAATGCTGGCCGTCGCCAGGAAAGCGGCGACCGTCTCCGGGATGTTCGGCATGTATGCCGCCACGCGGTCGCCCGGCCGCACCCCGAAGCGCTTCAGGGCCGCCGCGAACTGCGACGTGCGGTCGTGCAGCGTAGCCCAGCTCACGTCTTGGACGTCGCCCGTTTCGGACTTGAACACAAGCGCCGGGTAATCCTCGGTCATATTGCGGAAGACGTGCTCGGCGTAGTTCAGCCTGGCCCCGTCGAACCATTTGGCGCCGGGCATCTTGCGCGACGGCAGCACGCTCCGGAAGTGCTGCTGGAAGTGGACGCCGAAGTATTGGTAGATGGTCACCCAGAAGCGATCCAGCTCCGAGCAGGACCATTGCCACAGCTCGTCGTAGGTCCGGAAGTGCAGCCCGTGGTGGTCGGCCAGCCAGCGCATGTACGCGGCGAGATTGCTCTGACGCTTCAGCTCCTCGGACGGAGTCCAAAGCAGCGCCCCTTCCCGCACGCGACCCATCGAGTCGATTCTACGGGCCACTATGGACTCTTGACAATTCACCGGCGTACTGCCATTGTTAGCACATGATCGAGGTCAAAGACGAAAGGCTGCAGGTTCGAGTCGAACGGAAGACCAAACGAGTACTTGAAGAGGCTGCCAATGCAGTGCACCTGTCGGTATCAGCCTTCGTGCTTCAGGCGGCGGCAGTGCGTGCCGAAGAGATCCTGGCGGAAAGACAGCTGATTAACCTGTCGCCCGAGGCGGCGGAAGCATTCTCGGGTGCCCTGGCTCGTCCCGCGACTGTGAATGAGCGCTTAGATCAGACCCTTCGGCGCGTTCCCAAGTTCGCTTGGATTGATTGAGCTCCGGCGGCCCGAACTTCTGGATGGCCATCGCCATCGTCGCGACAGCTTCGATTCAGGGGAACCTGCCCTAGACGAGTGGCTCCGACGATTTGCCGGCCAAAATCGTCGCGGCAATACCGCCGCTACCTGGGTCGTCGCCACGACAGACGATGTCGTTTTCGCATACGTGAGTCTGGCCATGACTGAGATCGATCGTTCCGCGGCTCCGAGCGCCATCGCGAGAAATGCTCCTAACCCCGTACCGGCCCTACTGATAGGCCGGCTGGCCGTCGACAGACATCACGGCGGGCTCGGTCTTGGGACCGCGCTTGTCGCGCATGTCCTTGCCACGGCCGTGGAGTTAAACGCCAAGGCAGCGCTACGAGCAGTCGTCGTGACTGCCTTGCATGAGCGATCGCGCGCATGGTGGGAGCGCTTCGGTTTCGTCCCCTTCGACACCAATGATCCGGGATGTCTGGACCTCTACTTGTTGACGACCGACATCGAGGCCACGCTTCGTTCTCTCGAAATTGGCTGACGTCGTCCTACCCTGTAATTCCCATAGGGATTAGCGACAAAGCCTCCTGCGCCGCTTCTAAGAGACCCCGATGTCCTGGGCTTGCAGCGCGGCTACGTCGACGATGCCGGTCTTACCGTGCTGCGCTACCGACTCCTTGATCTTGCGCATGATCTCGTCCGGCGACTCGGTGAGGTCGACCTTCTCCAGGTAGGGCTGTTTGGCGTCGAGGCCGGTGGCCCAGTAAATCTCGAGCCGGTTCTCCTCGGGGTCGCGGAAATACATGCCCACGGCGTTGCCGTGCGAGACGATCATGTCGAACCGCACCCCGTGCTTCGTGAGCCGATCGTAAAAGCCGATCACGTCGGTCAAGTCGTTGCAGCGCCATGACATCTGCTGCAGCAACAGCACGTCGTCCACCTCGCGGCCGGCGCACAGCAGCAGCTCATGGTCCTCCTCTTTGGGGCGCGCGCTCAAGAAGACCATGCCCATGTGCGAGTCCTCGTTGGTAACCTGCAAGCCCAGCACATCGCGGTAGAACGCCTTCTGGCCGCCCAGGTCCTTGCAGTGGATGCCCACGTGCCCCAGCCGGGCAATCGACGGCGCCGCCATAGGTGTCTCCTTTACTTGGTGACTTCGACGCCTTTCCAGAAGGCGACGTAGTTCTCGATGTTCTTGGCTTCGTCCTTGGCGTCGGTGTAGTACCACGCCGCGTCGGGGTTGTCTT
>DAIUFO010000218.1:0-6562 GCA_036844545.1 Chloroflexota bacterium | reverse complement strand
TCACGCAGCCGCCGACTTGCAACTGACCCGTCACAAACTTCTGCCAGGGACCACTTAGTCCTCTGGCGAGAACAGCTCCGCCCAGCCGACGCTGAACCCTGGCAGCACCTTCGAAAGCGCGGGATCGCTCGCGGATGACGTATCGGCGGGCAGATCGATCACCTCGATGGTCTGCTCAAAGGGATCGATGATCCAGTATTCGAGCACCCCGAACTGTTTGTAGAACCGGCGTTTGTCCTCGCGGTCCCACTTGATCGACGACTTCGACAGGACCTCGACCACCAACGGAGGCGGCACGTCACTGTATTCTGCGTCACGGAGCTGGCGCGCCTGCTCCCGACTGAAAAAGGACAGGTCCGGGGAAACATAGTTGGTCTCGTCGTAATGCAAATCGACGGGGCCCATCACAACTCCCAACCTCTTGCCCAGAAGAAAACTGCGCAGCAACCAGGCAAACTGCTGAACGAGCAGCTGATGTATCCACCTGGGTGATGGCGACACGAATTCCTCCCCCTCGATCATTTCATGCTCATAGGGATCCGTTTCGGGAAGTTGGCGATACTCGCCGAACACCAGCCTCGTCTTGGTCAGCATGCGCCCTGCTCCATGGCTGAAGCTTAGCTGCCTTCCTCAAGAAGGAAGCGATCGTCGAGGGTAACTTCTTTCGGGATGGCTGCAGCCATGCCCTACGATACCTAACGACCCATGCCTGACCCGCGCGCTGTCGAGCGCCATTACACACGCGGCGACTTGGGCAAGCGCATCCTGGACGGCCTGTCCCGGGACGGCAAGGACACCGGGCGCCTGCGCCCGGAGGATTTGGCAGCGGTGGACCAGTTCCATATTCGGGGCCGGGTTGCGACCCTGGCGCTGACCAAGCTGGCCGGGATTCAGACGGGCTGGCAGGTCCTCGACGTGGGCGGCGGGATCGGCGGCGCGGCGCGGCTGCTGGCCAGCCAGCTGCGCTGCCAGGTGACAGTGCTGGACCTAACCGAAGAATTTGTCCGGGTTGGCGCCATGCTGTGCGAGCGTATGGACCTGGCGGGCCTGGTCCACTTTCGCCACGGCAGCGCGCTGGACTTGCCGTTTGTCAACGGACAGTTCGACGCCGTCTGGACCCAGCACAGCACCATGAACATCGAAGACAAACAACGGCTCTATGAGGAGGTCCAGCGGGTGCTCCGGCCCGGCGGACGCCTGGCCATGCACGAGGTCACAGCCGGGCCGGGGCTTCCCGCCCTGTACCCCACGCCATGGGCTGACGACGAGTCCGCCAGCTTCCTCATGCCGCAGGCCCAACTGCGCAAGCTGATCGCGGCAGCTGGCCTTCGTGAGCTCGCCTGGCAGGACGTGACGGAGCCCTCGCTGGAATGGTTCAAGCGGGTGGCTCCAGCGGCTGGTACTCCCGTGCCGCCGCTGGGCATGCACCTGCTGTTGGGCGAGCAGGCTCCGGCCATGATGCGGGGGGAGGTGCGCAACCTGCGGGAGCATCGCGTGGAAGTGGTGCAGGCGGTGTTCGAGCGGCCGTAACCTTTACGTCAGCGCGAAGGTATCATTCGTGATCGGCACATCAGCAGCAGGAGTACAGGTTTTGGCAGCAGCCCCACCAGCGGCGGAGCCGCGCACGAAATTCGCCTATGACGATTGGATGGACAGCCAGGGCGTGCCGGTACATCGCGGCTTCTTCGTCAGCGATGTCCGCGGCGCGGAGCTGGAGTATTGGGAGGAGCGCAAGGCCAAGACCGCGTTCATCCAACTGTCCGGCCAGGAGGGCGTGAGCGAGGCGCGCATCACCGAGATCCAGCCCGGCGAGATGCTGCCGCCCTACAAGATGGCTATCGACGAGGTGGTCTACGTTGTTTCCGGGCGGGGCGTGACCAACGTGTGGAGCGACCAAGCGCCGACGCCGCGGACATTCGAGTGGACCGACCATGCGATGTTCCTCATCCCGCATAACCACTACCGGCAGTTCGGCAACATGCAGGGTGAGAAGCCGGTGCGGCTGCTGTCCTACAGCTACCTGCCGCTGGCCATGTCGGTGGTGCCGGACCCCGGCTTCTTCCTGAACAACCCGTACACGCCGCCGGACGGTGAGTACACCGCCCGCCAAGACTTCTACTCGGAGGCCAAAGTCATTTCAGGTGGCGGCGACGGGTTGCGCTGGGGCGACGTTGAGAAGCAGCGGGCGTACTGGTACGGCAACTTCTTCCCGGACATGCGCGCTTGGGACAAGCTGGACACGCTGTCCCAGCGCGGCGCGGGCGGTAAGAGCGTGATGGTCCAGTTCGCCGGCTCGGACATGAGCTGCCACATGTCGGTGTTCCCCAAGGGCACTTATAAGAAGGCCCATCGGCACGGGCCGGGGCGAGTGATCATCATCCCCGGCGGCGAGGGCTATTCGGTGATGTGGCAGGAAGGCCAGGAGAAGGTGATGGTGCCATGGCAGGAGGCGGCGCTGTTCGTGCCGCCCAACAAGTGGTTCCACCAGCACTTCAACCTGGGCGCCCAAGACGCCCGCTACCTGGCGTTCCATCCGCCTACGCAGTTCCACGGCTACTCGGAGAAGCTCGAGGACCGCGCCCGCGACCAGATCGAGTACCCGCACGAGGATGCCTGGGTGCGCCAGCACTTCGAGGAAGAGCTGGGCAAGCGTGGCCTCAAGTCGTTGATGCCGGAGCAGGCCTACAAGGATCCGGACTACGAGTGGAAGGCCGCCTAGCGAGAATACAGAAGTCTGCGCGCTACTGCGCGCTTAAGCCCTGCATGTCAGCCGCCCTTTGTCATGCAGAGCGCAGCGAAGCATCCGTGGTCCGGCGGCGGAGGGACGGATTCTTCGCTCGACGCTCAGAATGACAAAATTAGGCGGCCTGGGCGGCCTCTTCGGGGCCGGTGCAGTAGGGCACGCCCATGGCGCGCATGCGGCAGGTGGCGCCCGCTTTGTCCAAGTAGCCCTCGAACAGGTTGTGGATGTGGGCGTCCTCGTCGGGGTACTCGATCTGGGCGCCGCCCTTCTTGACGTCGACGTCGGCCAGTTGGGCGTCCGCCGCGAAGAAGGCGCCGCTGACGTAGCGCTGGCTGCCCCAGCGCAGGGCCAGGTAGCGAGCGGGAGTGGCGCCGCTGTTGAAATGCTGGTGGAACCAGGCGTTGGGCGGCACCACCATGCTGCCCGGCTTCCATTTGGCCTCGCGAATCTCGCCGCCTTGGGGCCACAGCAGCGAGTAGCCCTGGCCGCTGAGGATGATGACGTGCGCACCCGGGCCATGGCGGTGAGCCTTCTTGTAGGTGCCCACCGGGAACTCGGAGATGTGCGCGGCCAGAGTGTTGTGGGCCAGCTCGAACATGACGTTGCGGCCGCCGGCGCCGCGCTCCTTCCAGCCGTACAGCTCCTGGCTGTAGGTGTCGGGCACGAAATTGGTGGAGAGCACACGGCGCAGGTGCAGCTTGCCCTGCCCGTTGAAGTAGTCCTCGTCCCCGGCAAAGCGGTCGCTGAACTTGTGGTCGCAGTTGAACACGAAATCCAGGTTGTGGTACAGGCTGATAACGGTGGGCGCGGTGGTCACCGCCAGTAGGCGGGCGGACTTGTTGCCCTGGCCGTTGTGGTGCTGGTGCCAGGCATTGAGCGGGATCGAGAACAGGCTGCCGGTGTTCCATTCGAACGACAGCTTCTTGTTCTCGTCGTACCAGACTTGGGTGGCGCCGCTGCCTTCGACGACCCAGATCAGCTCTTCGAACATCTGGTGGGCCGGGGCCAAGCTGCCGCCGCCGGGGATCTCGACGACGTAGCAGTCGTTCGTGCCACCGTTACCGTCGAGGTTGATGTAGGCGCCGCGGCCGCCTTTGCGGGCCCACGGGCCCACCTCCAGGGTCTTGACGTCTTCGATGGCGAAGCCGCTGTAGACGGGCACGCCTTCCTGCTGCAGAAATTCGTCATAGGGTTTGACCTGGGGCAGCAGCTCCAGGGCTTCGGCGGTGGGGGCAGCCATGCGTTCAGCTCCTTACGTCCAGAGGATGTGCACATCATACGGCGCGAAGCGCCGGTCCCGCGTTACGAGAGTAAGTCGCTCCGCTCGAGCCTGGGCAATCAGCAGCCGGTCGAACGGGTCGCGGTGATGCAGCGGGAGATGCTCCACGGCCGTGACGTGCTGAAGCTCAATGGGCGCGAACTCGAGTCCGCCGCGTTCCAACGTGCTGGTGAACCAGGTTCCGACGTTCGGTGGCAGCACCATTGGCTTGCCGAGGCCGATCTTAATCGAGAGCTCCCAAGCCGTCACCAAGCTGACCAAGACCCGATTTTCGGGATTTGCAATCGCGATGCGAGCATCGGGTTTGAGTTGTTCGGGCTCGGCCTGTGCCCAGATGAACACGTGTGTGTCGAGGAGGAGATTCACTCCTTCTTGAAAAGCGGATCCTCTGGATCATCTCCGTAGAACATCTCGATGATCTCCGGATCTTCCTCGTCAAAGTCATCGGGGAGCCACATCAGGCCCCGCATCAAGCCGAGGGGGCGCTTGGCGGGCTGCGTATCCGGCGCCAGGCGCACGAGTTTGGCGACGGGCTTGCCGTTACGGGCGATGAGCACCTCTTCGCCCTGCTCTACCCGCTCCACCAGCCGCGACAAGTGCGTCTTGGCTTCGTGCATGTTGACAATGGCCATGAATGAGAAGCTTAGCTTAGCTTAGCTAAGTAGCCACAAAGTCGTGGTCGGCTTGTAACACAGCCGCCCGCTACGTTTAATAGGCAGAACGTCGCAATGCACCGCTTTTACATGCCGGATATCGCCGCTGGCCGGGCCAAGCCTCGCCGAGCGCAGCTCCATCAGCTTCGCCACGTGCTGCGGCTGCGCGACGGCGAGGAGCTGGCCGTGTTCGACGGCAGCGGCCAGGAGTGGGTCGCCCGGCTGTGCGGCGACTCAGTCGAGCTGGTGCGCCCTATCGAGGGCGTGGTCGAAGCCCAAACACAACTGACCCTGTTCCAGGCGATGATCAAGCCAGCACGGTTCGAGCTGGTGCTGCAGAAGGGCACCGAACTGGGCATCACGCGGTTTGTGCCGTTCGTGGCGGAGCGCAGCGTGGGCACGGGGGAACGTTCGGCGCGCTGGCAATCGATCGTGATCGAGGCGGCGGAGCAGAGCGGCCGCCGCCTGGTGCCGGAGATCGCACCGGTTCTGCCCTTCGATGAGGCCATTAAGGAGGCTGCCAGCCGAGGGGCGCCGTTCATGCCCTGGGAAGGCGCCGACGGCCCCAAACTGAGCGCCGTACACCGGCGCCGCCGGCACCTGGCAGTGATTGTGGGACCCGAGGGCGGCTTCACGGAAAGCGAGGTGGAGCGCGCTCGCGCGCGTGGGGCGCTGACCGTCACCCTGGGGCGGCGTATCCTGCGCGCGGAGACCGCTGCTATTGTCGCTGCCACGCTGCTGCTGCACCTGAACGGCGAACTGTAGGCGGAGCAGATGCCGACTGCCATACGGGGTGCCCTCACCCTACCCTCTCCCGCCGCGGCGGGCGAGGGTTTTGCCGAACCGCTTGGCAGGTTTACCTGGTAGACGCTACGATCCTCTCTCGTGGAGGGTCCGACGGTCGCCATCGCCACGCTTGGCTGCAAAGTCAACCAGGCAGAGAGCGATGCTTACGCCCAGCGCTTCAGCGACGCCGGCTTTCGGCTGGTGCCGGCGGAGGAGGGCGCCGACGTGTGCGTGGTCAACTCCTGCACCGTTACCAACGTGGGCGACCAGAAGTCGCGGCAGTTGATCCAGCGGCTGCGCCGGGCCAATCCTGATTCGCTGCTGGCGGTGACCGGCTGCTATGCAGCCGTGGCGCCGGAGCAGGTGGAGCGGCTGACCGGGGCCGACCTCGTGGCCGGGCTGGCTCAGAAGGACGAGCTGGTGGAGCTCGTCAGCGAACGGTTGATCGAGCGTGGAGTACGAGTGCCGCGAGTGCCCTCACCTAGCCTCGCCCTCCGCGGAGGGCGAGGAACAACACTGCTCCGAGCCACGCCTCGGACGCGGCTGAACGTGAAGGTGCAGGACGGCTGCAACGACTTCTGTGCGTTCTGCATCGTGCCGTTCTCGCGGGGACGGGCGCGCAGCCTGCCATTAGACGTGGTCGTGCGCCAGGTCGACCGCGCCGTGTGTGAGGGCTACCAGGAGGTGGTGTTGACGGGCGTGAACATGACCACCTACGGGCGCGACAGCGGAAGTGATTTCGGCCGGCTGCTGGAAGCGGTGCTGGAGCGGACGGCGATCCGGCGGGTGCGGCTCAGCTCCATCGAGCCCTTCAAGTTCGACACTGCCTGGCTGCCCTTGTGGTCCAGCGGCCGGTTGTGCCGGCACCTGCACCTGCCGCTGCAGAGCGGCTGCGACGCCACGCTGCGGCGCATGCGGCGGCGTTACGACACCACGGGCTTCGCCCGGCTCGTCGATTCGGCGCGCGAGCGGGTGCCGGGGATGGCCATTTGGACGGATGTCATCGCCGGCTTTCCCGGCGAGACGGACGAGGAGTTCGAGGACTGCTTCCGATTTATAGAGAGGATGGATTTCGCCGGCATCCACGTGTTCCGGTACTCG
>DAIUFO010000217.1:0-6594 GCA_036844545.1 Chloroflexota bacterium | reverse complement strand
GATCAACGCCACGGCGGCAACCGGGACCCCGGCGACAAACACCCAATGGAGCGAGCGGGCAAAGGTCTCGATCACGGCTGCGTGAACGGCGGGAGGCAATGAGGCCAGTTGGCCGGGGCTGCCCTGGATGTCGGCCGGGTTGATGCTGTTCGTGGCGGCTCCAGGCGGCAACAGCCGTGGCAGCCAGTAGGC
Organism: Chloroflexota bacterium; assembly: GCA_036844545.1. Taxonomy (GTDB): domain Bacteria; phylum Chloroflexota; class JAJPGV01; order JAJPGV01; family JAJPGV01; genus DATGVV01. The sequence continues at coordinate 6,402 of DAIUFO010000217.1, read as the reverse complement.
CAGCCGGCTGTTGAGGACCGCCCCCAACAGAGCCACGCCCAGTGACGCGCCCATCGAGCGGAAGAACTGCAGGCCGGAAGTCGCCGCGCCCAGGTGGCGCTGCGGCACCTCGTTCTGTGTCGACGTCGTGAGTACCTGCGGGATCAGGCCGACGCCCAAACCCAGCAGCACCATGTAGGCGCTCACCTGGAGCTGGCCGGTGCGGGCCGTCATCGTGGACATCAGCAGATAGGCCAGGATGCACAGGCTGAAGCCGACGACCGGCAGGATCTTGTAGCGGCCGGTGACGCTGATGAACCGCCCGCCACCGATCGAGGTGCAGACCATGCCCAGCATCAGCGGCGCGAGCAGCGCGCCTGAGTTGGTGGCGCTTACGCCCGTGACGAGCTGCAGGAAGATCGGCAGGAAGATGGTCGCGTCGAACATGAGCACGCCCAGCAGCAGCGTGCCGCCGGTGGAAATCCGGAAGATGGACATGCGGAACAGTTCGGGCGGGAGGATGGGCTCGACAGCGCGCCGCTCTTGCCACACGAACAGTCCGCCGCAGATCAAGGCGCTAAGCGCCAGTCCGGCGATGATCGGCGACGTCCAGGGATATTGGGTGCCGCCCCAGGCGGTCAGCAGCAGCAGGCTGGTCACGGCCGCCACCATCAGCGCGGCGCCAAAGTAGTCGATGACGTGCTCCTTGCGCTTGGAGGGGACTCGCAGCACCACGCTGGCCAAAATCAGGCCGGCGATGCCGATCGGCAGGTTGATGTAGAACACCCAGCGCCAGCTGAGGTGATCGACGAAGAAGCCGCCCAGCAGCGGGCCGCCGATGCTGGCCAAGCCAAAGATGCTGGCGTTGTAGCCCTGGTAGCGGCCGCGCTCGCGCGGCGACACCACGTCGCCGATGATGGCCATGGCCGAAGTTATGGTGCCGCCGGCGCCCAGGCCTTGGAGGGCGCGGAAGGCGATGAGCTGGAACATGTTCTGTGACAGCCCGGACAGCGCCGAGCCTAGCAGGAAGATGCCGATCGCCAGTTGAAAAATGCGCCGCCGGCCGTACAGGTCACCTAGTTTCCCGTACAGCAGCGTGGAAGCTGTGGCCGTTAATAGATAGGAAGTGACCACCCACGACAGGTGGTTGATGCCACCCAGCTCGCCAACGATCGTCGGCAAGGCGGTAGCCACCACGGTCTGGTCGAGGGCGCTCAGCATCATGCCCAGGGCCAGGCCGCTGTAGATGACACCGACCTGCTTAAACGTGTACTGGTTGCCTATCCCCTCGCCCGCGGGCGGGAGAGGGCTAGGGTGAGGGTGGTTGCTCGGGGCTCCCTCACCCCGGCCCTCTCCCGCACTCGCCGTCCGCGTAGGACCGGGCGAGGGAGACAGGCTCACAGCTTGGCTCCCAGCTCGGCCAGGTAGCTGTCCACGAAGCGCTTGGTCAGTCGCGCGAACTGCTGCCGTTCCCGCGCCGGCCATTCGGCGAACACCTTGTCGAACACGGCCATGCGCACGGCGTGCATGCGGCTCAGGGCCTCACGGCCAGCAGCGGTCAGCCGGAACAGCACCGCCCGCAAGTCGGACGGATCGCCCTCGCGCTCCACCAGGCCGGCATCCTCGCAGTGGCGAACCTGGCGGCAGACGGTCGACACATCCGTGCCCTGCCGCTGCGCCAGCTCGGACAGACGCAGCTTGTCGTTCTCACCCAAAAGCCGCAGCAGCCAGTAGCTGGTGCGGTCCAGCTGCAGGCCGGCGGCTTGAATCCAATGCTCCTGCACCCGCGGCAGCATCGAGCGCCGCAGCAGCGTGGACCACGCAGCCGCGATGCCATGCACGTCCGCGTCGAAGTCAGGCGAGGCCACGGGCGGCTCCTCAACTACTTGTATCACGCAACTAGTCTAGCATCATTTGGTTGCAGCATGCAAGTAATTATCAGCGCTCGCAGCACTGGCACAAGATTTGCGCGAATGCCCGCCGGGATGAGGGACATGACGAAACGGTCGCGGCTGCTGCCCGCACTTGCTCTCAGCCTGTCGCTGCTGGCCGCCTGCGGCAGTCCGCCCCAAGCGGGGGATTCGGCCGGGCCAGCTGCCGGCACCAGCGCCGCGGCCGCGGTTCCCAGCGGCAACCCTGCACCGTCCACCAGCGCCAGACCGGAGCCCGCCCGTCCCGGCACGGGGTCATCCGGAGCCCCGGCCAACGCCGCCCCGCCGGCGCCTGCCACCCAGCCGCCAGCCGCCGGTCCACGCCCGGCGCTGCCCAGCAAGCTGCTCATCCCGTCCATCCACGTGGATGCCCCCGTGGAGCACGTCGGCACCACGGCCGACGGCGCCATGGACGTTCCCCACGAGCCGAACGACGTGGCCTGGTTCAACCTGGGCTACCGGCCGGGGGAGCGCGGCAGCGCCGTCATCGCCGGGCATCTCGACTCCGCGACGGATCGGGCCGTGTTCTGGGACCTGCGCCTGCTGAAACAGGGGGACAAGGTGCTGCTCAAGGCCGAGGATGGGTCGCAGCTCACGTTCCGAGTCAGCGGCAGCGAGGTTTATCCCTACAACCAGGCTCCGCTGCAGAAGATCTTCGGGGCGGCCGACCAACCCATGCTCAACCTGGTCACGTGCAACGGCGTGTTCGACCGCGGCAATAAGAACTACGACAAGCGGCTGGTCGTGTACGCCAAGGAAGCCGCCTAGATCATCTGCAGGAACAGCTGGACGTAGTAGAACTGCCCGGTCGCACTTGGACCGGCCAGGCCGATGCCCACCTGCTGATAACCGGGATTGAGGATGTTGGCCCGGTGGGTGGGGCTGTTTATCAGTCCGGTGTTGGCCACCTCGACGGTTTTGGAGAGCTCGTAGTTGTTCTCCGCCAGGTTCTCGCCGGCGGTTTTGTATGGGATGGCGTTGTCGTCCATGATCTCTTTCAGCACTAGGTGGCCGCTCGGGTCGTAGTGGTTCAGGGCGCCGCCGACCTTCAGCAGTCCCTCGGCCCGGCTTTCGGCCAGCGAGCTGAGCTGGCTGTTCAGCGCCAGCGGCGGTAGGCCGCTGAGCTTACGGTCGGTGTTCAGGGCGTTGAAGAACTGGGTGGACAGGGCGTCCATGGACGACTGGGCGGGCGAGGGGGCCACGCCTGTGTAAACGGCTGGTGTCACGCTGGCCGCGGAAGCCGGCGCCTCCCACGAGAAGCGCTCGGTGTTGAGCCGATCCTGCATGCCAAACGGGCCGTTCACCCACGTGTGGGATCCGTCGGTGAAGGCGGTGAAGTTGTCGGCCTTGCGCCACGCGAGCATGCCGCGCGTCGTCATCTGAACGGCATCACCGTTGGCGGCGTAGGCCTGGTTGTTGGTGCAGCCGCCCACATCGCCCGGATCGAGGTCGTGCAGCGTTTTGAAGCCGAGTGTGAACTGGCAGTCGGCCGGAGCCGAGGCCGACGTGGTCACTGGCGCCACCAGCGAAGCCACTGCCGCCAAGAACGTTCCCAGGGCCGCCGCGCGGAGCCCCGCCTTCGGAAGTCGCACCATGATGGACAGGCTAGCCATGACGGCCGCGGTGCGCCAGGAACTAGGAGGTTTTACCTAGCGCGGCGGGGCCGGCGGTCTATACAATGAAGGAGCCAACCGATGAGCGCCCTTACTGTCGCACGCCCCAGACCCCGCCTGGGCTTCTCCGCCCTCCACCATCGCGACTTCCGCTTCTATGTGACCGGGGCGACGCTGTCGATGATGGCCGACAACATCGAGCACGTCATCACCTATTGGGTGCTGTGGCAGACGTTCCAATCGCCGCTGCTGGCCGGCTTTGCCGTGATCAGCCACTGGCTGCCGTTCCTGTTACTGTCCGTGTACTTCGGCGCACTGGCTGACAAATACGATTGCCGGCGGCTCATCCAGGCCTCGCAAGGGCTGTTCATGCTGGTCTCGATCAGCTGGGGCGTGCTGTTCTTCAGCGGCCAGCTGCAGATGTGGCACGCCATGGTGCTGCTGAGCGTGCACGGCATGGCCGGCGCCATCTGGAGCCCGCCCGAGCAGCTCATGCTGCACGACATCGTGGGCCGCGACGAGCTGACCAGCGCGGTCCGCTTGAACGCCACCGGCAAGATGCTGGGCATCCTGATGGGCCCAGCGGTTGGCGGCATCATCCTCCTGCTGGCTGGGCCGGCCGTTGGCATCATGATCAACGCCTTGATCTACCTGCCGCTCAGCCTTAGCTTGCTGCGCATCAAGTCCACCGGCCACCAGCACGGCGCCGAAGCGCGGAAGCTGAGCTTTGCGGGCGCTTGGCGGACGGTGATCGAATCAGGCAGCAACCGGGCCATCTTCAGCATGATCGCCATGGCCGGGATGGCGTCGTTCCTGATCGGCAGCTTCACCCCGCAGATGCCGGAGTTCGCCCGCGATCTCGCCAGCGGCGACGCCGGCCGCGGCTACACCATGCTGCTGATCGCCGGCGGCCTTGGGGCCGTGCTGGGCGGCCTTGCCCTGGAGATCACCGGAGCCACAAAGGTGACCGTCAACATGGCCCTGGCCGGCGCGGCGTTATGGGGCGCATCTGTGGCCGGCTTTGGGCTGTCGCACAGCTTCCCGGCGGCGCTGGTGTTCCTGTTCGTTGCCGGCATCGGCCAGCTGTCGTTCAGCTCCATAGCGCAGACGATTGTCCAGCTGCAGGCTCCGGCGCACAAGCGCGGGCAACTGGTCGGCGCCTTCTCGATGGCCCAAGCGGGCATGAAGAGCGGCGCCGGCGTCAGCGTCGGCGTGGTGGGCAGCGCCATCGGCATTCATCCCGCGCTCGGCCTCAGCGCCATCCTGACTGTGGCCCTGGCGGTTGGCATGTACGTCTACTCCAATGCCGGGCCCATGCCCCAGCCGGCGTACGCTGAGTCCTACGCGGACGGCGAGCTTGGCGCCGCGCTCGTTCCCGAAGAGCCGCCCGCCTGCTGCTAGGCAATTCCGATCGGAGCGGTCGGAATTTGCTATGCTTTCCCTATCAGAACGGTCGGATTTTTCAGGACGCTATGAGAATTTCCTCAAAAGGCCACTATGGCTTGCTGGCTGTGGCCGAGCTGGCGCGGCGCTACGACCAGGGCCTGATCTCGCTGGCCGAGATCGCCATGGTGGAGCACCTGCCGCTGCCGTACCTCGAGCAGATCATCGCGCCTCTGCGCGTGGCGGGCGTGGTCGAGGCCACGCGCGGGCTGCACGGCGGCTACCGGCTGGCGCGCCATCCCTCGAACGTCACCGTGGGTGAGGTCGTCCGCTGGCTGGAAGGGCCGATCGCCCTGGTTGAGTGCACCACCGAGGGCTACCAGGCCGGCGCCTGCGAGCGCGAAGCCGGCTGCACCTCACGCGGCGTTTGGAAGCAAGTGTCCGACGCTATCAACGACGTCCTCAACACGCTGACCCTGGCCAGTCTCATCGCCGATGAGGAGCCGGTCACACGGCAGCTCGTATCCATTGGAGTACTCGCTTAATGCCTAACGACACCCTGGTGATCCGCGACCTTCACGTGACGGTGGAGGGCCGCGAGATTCTGCGCGGCGTGGACCTGACGGTCCCACGCGGCGAAACGCACGCCCTGATGGGGCCCAACGGCTCCGGCAAGAGCACCCTGGCCTACACCTTGATGGGCCACCCCAAGTACAAGGTGACCCAGGGGACGGTGCTCTGGAAGGGGCAGGACATCCTGGACCTGATGCCCGACCAGCGGGCCAAAGCCGGCCTGTTCCTGGCCTTCCAATACCCCGTAACCGTGCCGGGCGTAACGCTGGTGAACTTCCTGCGCCAGAGCCTGCGCGGCGTGCGCGGCAAGGACGTGGCCGTCCGTGAGTTCCGCAAGGAGCTGCAGGAGGGCATGAAGGTCCTGAAGATGGACAACCAGTTCGTGACCCGCTACGTCAACGACGGCTTCTCAGGCGGCGAGAAGAAGCGGGCCGAGATGCTTCAGATGGCCCTGCTCAAGCCCGAGATGGCGATCCTCGACGAGACCGACTCCGGCCTCGACATCGACGCCCTGCGCATCGTTGCCGAAGGGGTGAACGCCCTGGCCGGGCCGGAGATGGGCGTCCTGATCATCACCCACTACCAGCGCATCCTGAACTACATCACGCCGCGGCACGTTCACGTGCTGTACCAGGGCCGCATGATCCACGAGGGCGGCCCCGAGCTGGTCACTCGCCTGGAGGCCGAGGGCTACGACAACATCATTCGCGAGTTTGCGCCGGCTGAAGAAGAGCCGGCAGCGGCCTAAGGGGAAAGAACATGGCAGTCGCACCAAAGGAAATCCAGAGCAACGCCGACTACAAGTTCGGCTTTCACGACGAGGAAAACTACGTCTTCAAGTCGCAGCGGGGTATCAACGAGCAGGTCGTGCGCGACATTTCGGCACACAAGAACGAGCCGGAATGGATGACCAAGTTCCGCTT
>DAIUFO010000216.1:0-6597 GCA_036844545.1 Chloroflexota bacterium | reverse complement strand
ACCATCGGTGTCCGGCCATCTCGCCCACGTTCGGGTGGATCCCGAGACGGGCGATCACCTGCGGGTCGACACCCGCGGCCGGCGCTTGCGGGAGCGGTTTGCCCAGGCCGCTACGGCTGAGAGGGAGGAGACGGCGCGGCTCTTCCGGACGCTGGGCGTGAACCACGTTCGCCTTTCGACGGAGGGCGATTGGCTCGGGAGCCTGGTTGGCTTTCTTCGGCTGCAGAGGCGCTGGCGATGACCTTCGGCATCCCGGCTTTGCTGGCCCTATTGGTGGTCCTGCCACTGGCGGTATTGGTCTACGCCCTCGCGCAGCGGCGGCGGCCGCGCTATACGGCCCGCTTCACGAACCTGAATTTGCTGGCGAACGTGATGCCTCGGCGGCCCGCCTGGCGACGCTACTTGCCGCCGGCCCTGTACCTGCTGTCGCTTGGAGCGCTCCTGACCGCCTTGGCGAAGCCGTACGCGACAGTCAAGCTGCCCAAGCAGGAAGGCGCCGTCATGCTGGTGATGGACGTGTCCGGCTCGATGGACGCGCACGACGTCCAGCCGACGCGCCTGGCCGCGGCGGTCACGGAAGCGGAGCATTTCGTCGACCGGCTTCCGGGCCGCTTCCAAGTCGGCGTGGTGGCCTTCTCCAGCGTCGCCCAGGTGCTGGCGGCGCCAACCACGGACCGTGTGCAGGTGCGCAATGCCCTTGAGTCCATGCGGGCCAATGGCGGCACGGCCATGGGCGACGGCATCGAGCGCGGCCTGGATTTCAGCCGCCAGACCGAGCAGCCCGCCGCCGCCGGTGCGACCAGGCACGATCGTTTGAAGAGCCCGCCACCTGCAAGCTCGCCTGCGCCAACTTCAGCCGCCAGCGGAGCGCCGAGGACAGGTTCCGCGCCCAGCAGTGCAGTGAGCACGGCGGGGCGGGCTGGCAGCGGCGCAGGTCCAGCCGCGGGGCAGGCTTCGGGCAGCGGCGCGTCGGTGTTGACAAGCGGCCGGCCGATGGCGATGGTGCTGCTCTCGGACGGCGCGAACAACGCCGGGCAGGTCACGCCCGAGGTGGCAGCTGAGGACGCCAGCCAACTGCACGTGCCGATCTACACCATCGCCCTGGGGACTCCCGGCGGCACGCTCGACGTGCGGGTGAGCAACCGAGGCGTGCGGCGCATCGCAGTGCCGCCGGATCCGGCCACGCTGCAACGCGTCGCGCAGATCAGCGGCGGCCGCTCCTTCGCGGCGCCTTCGGACCAAGACCTGCGCAGCATCTACGACAGCCTCGCCACCCGTATCGGCTTCGACACCCAGCCTCAGGAGGTGACGCCGCTGTTCATCGGCGCGGCAGCAGTCTTGCTCCTGGTCGGCGGGGTACTAGCGACGGTTTGGTTCCATCGTTTCCCGTGACATCCTCATCGAAATAGGAAAGTGACAATCATGAAAGCAGCAACCTTCCGGGCCCTCGTCCTAGGCCTTCTCAGCTTGACCCTCGCGGCTTGCGCTCCCATTTCGGCCGTCAGCCAGGCGCGGGGCGTCATCCAATCGCATTTGCCCGGCGCATCGCCCGCGGCGAGCTCCAGCGCAACCAGCGCGCAGTCGGCCGTGCAGCTGGTGATCCTGCGCGGCGATCTGGAACAGGAGCGCGCCATCTCCTTGCGCGACTCGTCGGTCATGAAGGACACCTCGACCGACAGCTACTACCAGCAGCTGGCGCAGCAGAACCAGGGCCTGCTGGACGGCGGTGTGACGGCCATCAAGCTGGTGAACGTCGAGTGGGGCGCTGTGGCCATCAACGGCAGCAACGCCACGGCCAACAATTTCGAGACCTGGGCGACCACGTATTCCGACGGCAGCAGCGACCAATCGCGCGACCATAACGTCTACTCGCTGGTGGAGCAGAACGGCGGCTGGAAGATCGAATCCGACGACCAGCCCGACAGCGACTCGACCACTCCCCAGCCGAGCGCATCCACAGCGCCTCAGCCGCGCGCCCCGGCCAATGCCCAGCCGTCACGCTCAGGCAGCGGCCGTCCGGGAGCCTCGGCGAACCCGTCGCCCTCCGGCAGCGCGGCGCCGGCGGGCGCCAGCTCGCTGACTATCGGCGCCCACGCCGGTTCGCCCGAAGCAGCCATCCAGCAGGTGGTCCTCAAGGGCAACGCCGAGCAGGAGCAGGCCATCACCTCGCACGACTCGTCGGTCATGAAGGACACCTCGACCGATACTTACTACCAGGACCTGGCCCAGACCAACCAGGACATGCTGGACAGCGGCGTGACCGCCATCCGGCTGGTGAAGATCGAGTGGGGCCCGACCAGCGTCAATGGCAGCAGCGCCACAGCCACGACCTTTGAGACGTGGTGGACCCAATACTCAGACGGCGGCACCGATCAAGCTCGTGACCGCAACGCTTACAGCCTGGTGCAGCAAAACGGCGCCTGGAAGGTCCAGTCGGACGACCATCCGGACAACGGTTTCACCACCGTGCCCGGAGGCAGCCAGCCCGGCAACCTGGCGTCATCGGGCGGCACCGCGCCGTCGCCGCAAGTGCCGGCTCCGCGGCCGTCGCGCGGGCGTGGCTCTTCGAGCAACTGGTCCGGCTACGCTGCCAGCGGCGGGAAGTTCACGGCGGTGACCGGCACCTGGACGGTGCCGCAACCGTCGGCCAGCGGCGGATCGTTGGGCGCGGACGCGGCTTGGGTAGGCATCGGCGGCGAGAACAGCCGCGACCTCATCCAGGCCGGCACCGAGGAGACGGTCCTCAGCTCGGGCACGATCCACTACGACGCCTGGATCGAAATGCTGCCGCGGTACTCCCATCCCATCCCGCTGGCAGTTCACCCCGGCGATTCGGTGACGGTGTCGATTGCTCAGCAGCAGGATGGCAGCTGGAAGATCTCCTTCAAGAACAACACCACCAGCAACACCTACGACCGGACCGTGCAGTACAGCTCGACGCTGTCCTCGGCGGAGTGGATCGAGGAGGCGCCGAGTGGCGGCCGCGGCGGCATCATGCCGCTGGATAGCTTCGGCAGCATCACCTTCAGCAATGCCTCAGCCGTGAAGGATGGCCAAACGGTGAACCTCAGCCAGGCCTCGGCGCGGCCGATCACCATGATCAATGGCAACGACCAGCCGTTGGTGACTCCGGCGGCGATTGACTCCGACGGCTCCAGCTTCACCCTGACCCGCACCGGCAATGCGCCCACCAGCCGCGGTGGCTCGGGCCCCCGCGCCGGCGGGCGTCGTCTTAGCCCGCGGGCGTCGCGAACGGCAGGGCCGGATCGGGCACAGGGCTGTTGATGGCTAGGTGCACGGTCGGCTCGGCCCCGGCGTTCCAGTTTCGGTGAGGCACGCCGATCGGGAAGATGACGATGGTTCCCGGGCCGGCGTCGCTGGTTTGGCCGTCAATCTCCACGCTCATCGTCCCGCTGACGATGTAAAACATCTGGTCGACCTTGTGCGTGTGCATACCCGCCGGCGAGCCACCGCCCGCCGGCGTCTTGATGCAGCTGACCGTACAGGTATTCGCTCCCGAGCTCTGATCGATGAGCCATTGGGTCAAGCGCTCGTTGGGATCGGCCTTGGCGAAGGCCTCGAAATCAACCTTACGTAGATAGTCCATTTGCCGCTCCTGTTTGTATTGCCGCGTAACGATAGCAACCGCTGGGCTAGCTGCCCGCTGTGTGCACTGGCCGGAGGAAGCCCAACGCCTCCCGTACCAAGCCCACCTGCTTGGCCAAATCCTGCTCCACGAAGCGCATGACGACCATAGTGAGACCTGCCGCGACGAAGCCTTGAAGTCGCTGGGCGATCTCGTCAGGCGATCCGAAGAAGTCGTTGGATTCTCCCCGAGTGTGCGCACCGAAGTAGGCGCGAATATGCTCCGGGGCTTCTGCGCGCGCCTTGTCGCCGTCACGCTCCAGGTGGAACGTCGCGTACAAGCCCACTGGGCCGAGGTCGGCGATGTCCCGGCCGGCTGCGCGAGCGGCATCGCGGACCTTGCCGAGGTCCGCTCTAAAGCCGTCGATGTCGGGTACTGTCGTGATCCAGCCGTCTCCGTAGCGTCCCGCACGCCGCAGGGCCCGCTCATGACTCCCCCCACGCAATAGATAACTTCGAGTTTGCGGTGAGCGTCGGGTACCGGCGGGGGGAGCGGCTGCGTTCTCGCGGGGTGGTCACCTCCAGCAAGACCGGGCTGGGCCCCGAATCTCCATGTGTGACGATACCGTGATGATAGGCTCGACTCACGCCCCCATCCAGCGGCCGCTGTCCGCCAGAGAGTGTCTGGTCTGCGGGAACCCGTTGCCGGCCAACGGCCGCGGCCGTTATTGCAGCCGCGCCTGCCAGCAGCGCGCCTACCGCCTTCGGCAGCAGCCCGGCCAGCCGGCCCTCCTGGCCGCCTGGACCGCGCACCTGAAGGAGCAGCAGGCGCTCCTCCAACGGACTATCTATGCCTGTTCCAGCTGCGAGCAGCGCTACCTGGGCCAGCACCGGTGTCCGGACTGCAACCTGATGTGTCACAAGCTTGGCCTAGGCGACAGCTGCCCGCAGTGCGACGAGCCCGTGCTGCTGAGCGAGTTGCTGGGTGGGGAGCTCCCGTGAAGTTTGCGTACAGCCGAGAGAACGCGGGAGCATCACAGGTCATGCCATTCATCGTAGTATATGAATGGCATGACGGGAGCAGGCCGGGCCCCCACCGACCAGGTGGCGCAGCGCATCAATGCGGCCGCGGCGCTGCTGGCGTCGGAGGCGGACATGGGCCGGGCCATCGGCCAGCTGGCACAGCGCTACGGGCTCTCGGCGCGCCAAGCCCGGCGCTATGTGGAGCGCGCCCGCCAGTCCGGCGTCGTCGACATCCCGACGGCCAAGGTGGTGTTGACAGTCAAGGTGCCGGGCGACCTCCTCGGCCGCATCCGGCACTATGCCATCCAGACCGAACAGACCATCAGCGCGACAGTGAGCCACGCCCTGGAGCAGTTCTTGGACCGGGCAGGCGTCGAGTCTCGACCACCCGACCTCGGCGGCAGGCGCCGCTAGCAGGTGGGATGTGGGCGCAAGGCGAGTCGACAGCGAGTACCAGTTCGACCGCCTGGCCAATGCCCACCTGCTCCAAGCGTATGAGCTGTTGGTTCCTCAACGACGGAGGATGACGGAGAAAGGGAACGATGAGCATGAGCACAGCCGCGATCTACGCCCGGGTGTCCTCGGACAAGCAGCGGGAGGAGCAAACGATTGCCAGCCAGACGGCAGCCGTGAAAGCCTTCGCCGCCAGCGCGGGGCTTGAAGTCCCGCCGGAGTGGGTCTTCGAGGACGAAGGCTATTCGGGCGCCAGTCTGATCCGTCCTGGTTTGGAGCGCTTGCGGGATCTGGTGGCGCAGGGTCTGGTGGAGGTGGTGCTGTGCTATGCGCCCGACCGCCTGGCCCGCAAGTATGCTTATCAGGTTCTGCTCCTGGAGGAACTGGCCCGTGGGGGCACCGAGGTGCGCTTCGTCCGCGGCCGCCAGTCCGAGACCCCCGAGGATGAGTTGCTGCTGCAGTTCCAGGGGATGATCGCCGAGTACGAGAAGGCGCAGATCATCGAGCGCACGCGGCGAGGCAAGCTCCACCGGGCGCGCTCAGGCGTGGTGAACGTGCTGTCTGGCGCCCCCTACGGCTATCGCTATCTGCGCAAAACGGCCGAGATGGATGCCCGCTACGACATTCGCGAGGAGCAGGCGGTGGTGGTGCGGTCCATCTTCGAGCGCTACACCACGGAGCGGCTATCCATTGGAGAGCTCGCCCGTTGGCTCACCAGCACAGCCATCCCAACGGCCACGGGCAAGCGTCTGTGGGACCGTTCGGTGGTGTGGGCCATCTTGCGCAACCCGGCCTACTGTGGCCGGGCGGCGTTTGGCAAGACCGGTCAAATCGACACACCGCCGCGCTTGAACCGCGCGGGGCGCCTGCGCGGTGACCGCGTCCCTCGCCATCCTGCCCACCGCGAACGACCCCCTGCGGACTGGTTGACCATTGCTGTCCCCGCCATCATCTCCGAGGAAACGTTCGAGCTGGCCCAGCGGCGGCTGCAGGACAACGCGCGCTTCGCCAGGCGGCACACCAAGGAGCCCTCGCTGCTGCAGGGGCTGCTGGTGTGTGAGAGCTGTGGCTATGCCTATTACCGCAGCTCGACCCGGACGACGGCGCGCAAGCTGTACTACTATCGCTGCCTGGGCTCCGATGACTACCGTTACGAGCACGGGCGCATCTGTTACAACCGGCCGGTTCGCCAGGATGAGCTGGACGCTGTCGTATGGGAGCATGTGGCGCGCTTGCTGGCTCAGCCGGCGCTGATTCGCCACGAGCTCGACCGCCGGCTGGCTGAGCTGCAGGCCACCGACCCTGGCGCGGCCCAGAAGGCGCGGCTGGAGCGGGAGCTGACCAGGGTCACGGCAGCCCGCAACCGCCTGATTGAGGCCTACCAGGAAGCGTTGCTCTCGCTTGACGAGCTCCGCCAGCGCATGCCCGCGTTGCGCACCAAAGAGTCTGGCGTGCGTGCCCAACTGGACGCTGTCGATGCGCGGCTGGCCGACCAGGCCAGCTACCTCAAGCTCGCGGAAAGCTTGGAGAGTTTCT
>DAIUFO010000215.1:0-6649 GCA_036844545.1 Chloroflexota bacterium | reverse complement strand
TTCGAGTGGACGGATCACGCCATGTTCCTGGTGCCGCACAACCACTACCGCCAGTTCGGCAACATGCAGGGCGAGAAGCCGGTGCGGCTGCTGTCCTACAGCTACCTGCCGCTGGCCATGTCGGTAGTGCCGGACCCGGGCTTTTTCCTCAACAATCCGTATGCGCCACCAGACGGTGAGTACACCGGGCGGAAGGAATTCTACTCCGAGGCCAAGATCATCTCGGAGGGCGGCGAGGGCCTGCGCTGGGGCAACCGCGATCAAAAGAAGCGGGCCTACTGGTACGGCAACTTCTTCCCCGACATGCGCGCCTGGGACAAGCTGCAGGACCTGCAGCACCGCGGCGCCGGCGGCAAGAGCGTGACCATCCAGTTCGCCGGCTCGGACATGAGCTGCCACATGTCGGTGTTCCCCAACGGCACCTATAAGAAGGCCCATCGACACGGGCCGGGGCGGGTGATCGTCATTCCCGGCGGCGAGGGCTATTCGGTCATGTGGCAGGAGGGCGAGGAGAAGGTGATCGTCCCCTGGCAGGAGGCGGCGCTGTTCGTGCCGCCCAACAAGTGGTTCCACCAGCACTTCAACCTTGGCAGCGAGGCCGCCCGCTACCTGGCGCTGCACCCGCCGGCCCAGTTCTACGGCCACGCCGAGAAGGTGGAGGACCGCATGAAGGACACCATCGAGTATGTGAACGAGGATCCCTGGGTGCGCCAGCACTTCGAGGAAGAGCTGGCTAAGCGCGGTAACAAGACGCTGATGGCGCCGGAGGCCTACACCGACCCCAGCTACGTCTGGGAAATGCGCGTCTAGGAGTACGATTCCGCACATGCCCAAGAGCCTGCAGTCGTTCCTGCACGAGCTGCGCGACGAGAGTCCCGAAGACCTTCTTCACATCGATAGGAAGGTCGATCCGGACAACTACGACGTCACGGCCATCCTGGAGCACCTGACCCAGCGCAAGCGCTTCCCGGCCACGCTGTTCCACAACACACTGAACCAGCACCACCAGGAAAGCCCGTTCCCGATCGTCAGCAACGTGTTCGCCACGCGGGAGCGGATCGCGCGGGCCATCGGCGTCAAGGTCGAGGACTCGGGCATGGAACTGTCGCTGGAGTACGCCCGGCTGGAGCGCGAGAAGGTGGCGCCGATCACCATCGACCGCGCCGAGGCGCCGGTCCAGGAAGTTGTCCGGCGGGATGGCGACGTGGACGTGCGCATCCTGCCGATCGTGCGCCACTACGAGATGGACGTGTCGCCGGTGCTGACCATGGCCTGCGCCCTGAAGGACCCCGACGAGGGCTTCTACAACGTGTCGTTCATCAAGATCTTCTATCGCGAGCAGGCCAACTACTGCGCCATCTCCATCCACACGCCGCACATGGAACGGATCCTGGCCAAGTACACGGAGCGCAACCAGCGGGCCCCCTTCGTGGCCGTGCTCGGGCACCACCCTTCCTTTTACCTGGGCGCGCTGGCCCTTTCGCCCTGGGGCGCGGACGACTACCACGTGGTCGGCTCGTTCTTAGGCGAGCCCTGCCGGCTGGTCCCCTCGGTCACCTGGGGCAGCGACTTCATGGTGCCGGCGGACGCCGAGATCGTGCTCGAGGGCGAAATCGTGCCCGGCGCCAGGGAGGTCGTGGACCCCTTCGGCGAGGTCACGCGCCACTACCAGGCGCAGTGCATCCGCCAGGGCCTGGAGGTGACGGCCCTCACCCACCGCAAAGACGCCGTCATGCAGGACGTGTTCTCGGGCCACCACGAGCACTGGAACCTGGGCGGCGTGCCCAAAGAAGGCACCATGTTCAACACCCTGCAGCGCCAGCACGGCTGCATCAAGGCCGTGCACCTGCCGCAGTCCGGCTGCTGCCGCTTCTCGGCCTACGTGAGCCTCAAGAAGGAGCGCGAGGGCATCGCCAAGCGGGTGGGCATGAGCGCGCTGATGGAAAGCATGTTCTTCAACTGCATCGTGCTGGTCGACGAGGACATCGACGTATTCAACGAGACCGACGTGCTGTGGTCGGTGCTGACCAACATGGACCCCTCGCGCGACGTGGACCTGCTGAAGAACCAGTACAACCTGTTCACCACCCACATGCTGTACCAGAAGCTGATCATCGACGCCACGCGGCCGCTGGACATCGCCTTCCCAACGATGCTCAAGGTGCCCGAATCGGCTATGAAGCGCATCCGGCTGGAAGACTACATGGAGGGCATTTAGATCACGGTCCGCCGTGGCACGCAGGTTGCTGGCCAGCCTCGCATGACACCGACTCCGTTGCTTCTTCGGGCTGTTACCATCGCCGGCGGCCTGTCGCTGGCCGGAGCGGGCGCCGCGCGCGACCAGAGCCTGATGGTGCCGGTGGCCTTCACCGACGCCAGCGGCCATCACACGCTGCTCGCGGACACGGGCCGGCCGGCAGACCTTCGAGCTGACCTTATCTTGCACGACCGGGCGCCCAGTGTTGCGGCTGCCCAGCAGTCCCAGCCTGTCGTGCCCGACGCCGCGCCGCCGGTGATGACGGCCCCCAATGCAGCTTCCGCGGCTGCCCCGGCGAACATTCCACCGCCGGCGCCAGCGGTGACCATCGTGCGCACGGCCCCGGCGCCGGCCGTGGCGGTCCGGACAGACGACGACGAACACCATGCCGCGCGCACCGGACACGACGCCGAGCGCTCCTCGAAGCACCGAGGCCACGGCGATTAGCGGCTATGTGTCATTTCTGAGCCGTCGGCGAAGAATCCGTGGCGGCGGATGCTTCGCTTCGGTCTGCATGACAAACAGCACGCCGACGGCTCGGAACGAGAACCGGCTAGCGTTCAGTCGGGCTGAGCGCGGCTATGAACCGGTCGCGCAGCGCAGTCAGCGTCTTTGACGGCCGGTTCTTGGGCGCGCCGCCGGGATCGATCTTGGCGGCGATGAACCACGCCTCCCGGCCGGCCATGGCCGTGGCAAACGTATGCCGGAAGTCCTCCAGTGTGTCCACGCTCGCGGTGTGCCGGCAGCCGGCGCCGCGAGCAATGGTCGCCAGGTCCACGCCAAACGTCGTCCCCGCCGGCTGAGCGCCGGTGATCTCCCAGCCGCCGTTGTCCCACACCACGTGGACCAGGTTGGTGACGGCGGCCATCGTGGCAGTAGCCAGCGAGCCGAGGTTCATCAGCAGCGCACCATCGCCATCCAGCACGACAACGCGCCGATCCGGACGCGCCAGCGCCAGGCCGAGGCCGATAGACGAGGCCATGCCCATCGAGTTCCAGACGTAGAAGTTCTCCGGCCGATCCGCCACGCCAACCAGATCGAACGTGGCGTTGCCGACTGAGCTGACGATGGGATTGGAGCCTGCCAGCTCAGCGGCGATGCGCGTCGCCTCGCGGCGATCGATCACTGCTCGTCCTTCCAGCCGGTCATTTGCGCCGAGAGCAGGATGGCCACGGGCTCCTGCGCCGTGAAGCACGTCTTCAGCACGCCGTCCGCGATCGCGTCTACCTCGTCCTCACGGCTGAGAGTGAAGTGCTGGATGCCCAGCGCGTCCAGGCAGCCCCGGACCCCGCGGCCCATCACCAGCTGGGCCGGGTTGAACTCGCCCAGCTCACCACGCAGGCTGATGACCAGCGGGAAAGGGATCTTGTAAGCCATGGCCAGCGAGGCCAGCGCGTTGAGCGAATTGCCCAACCCGGTATTCTGGATGAGCATCGCCGCGCGTTGCCCGCCGAGGAACAGTCCCGTCACGACGCCGACCGCCTCTTCCTCGCGATGGACGGCCGTCAGGCGGAAGAAGGGGTCCGTTTCGGCCAGCGCCAGCAGCCGGCCCATTACCGTGTCCGGCAGGAACACCAGGTTGCGGACGTCCTCACGCCGGAAAGCCTCCAGCAGCTTGGTCGCCCAGCCGGGCGCATTCTCGGCCTTGTGCCTACCCGCTCTCCGAATGGCTGCATCCAGCATGGAGGCAATTATGGGCCTTCCGGGTGGAGCTAGACGCTGACCGGTGGGCGGCCGAAGCGGTGCTCTAGAAAGTGGCGGTTGGCCAGTAGGCGGTCGACGTTTTGGCGCTGGAGGTCTTCGACGACTTCGTCCAGCTTGGTGTCCAGCAGGGTGAGCTGCTCCTTCAGCTCCTGGACGGGCGTCTTGCCGCTGGGCATCGAGCGCTCGCGCCGTGCCGGCGGCACCGCCAGGTAAGCGTCGAGGGTCCGCGGCAGGTAGTCGTCCCTGGTGGCGCGGACAATATACAGGTCCTCCGAGCCGAAGGGGAAGCGGTCGCGCTGCTGGAGCAGCACCTCGACCTTGCGGCGGATTTGTTCGACTTTGACCTGCACGTCCAGCGGCAGGCTGTTGTTCCGCACAGGCTGGCGGGAGACCGGCGCTCGGCGGTCAGGCTCCCTCACCCCAACCCTCGCCTGCCGCGGCGGGCGAGGGAGATCGCGGTTCCAGTACACACGCTCGCGGCCGCGGACGGGCCCACGGAGCAGGCGCATCGCGCCCCAAATTACGAGCCCGAACAGCGCCCAGTGCACGGCGCCAACGAACAGCCACCAGAGGGGCGCGGCCAGGAAGGCCAGGGCCATGAGTCCGACGAGGACGAACAAGAACCACATGGGCAAGCCCATCAGTCCTTGGCGGCAGGGCCTAATTGCAGCTCGCTGGCTAGGGCCTCAGTGCTGGATTGGCTGGCCTCCGCCGATCGGGCGCGCTCGATGTAGGTCTGGGCTCGGGCGACTTGGCCGGACAGGGCGTCGATCGTCTTGCGCATGGTATCCAGCGCGGCCAGCTTGAACTGGTCGATGGAATCGATGGTGGCGTAGACGTTGTCGAACGCCGCCTGCAGCTTCTCGATGCTGACCGTCGCGCTGGCCGCCTGGTTTTGGATCTCGCCAGTCTGCTGGCGAAGCATCTGCGAGGTGCTCTCGATCAGGTTGCCTGTTGTGGTGTTGAGGGCGTTGACCTGGTCCAGCACCAATCGCTGGTTGCCCAGCGCCAGCGCGGCGATGACGGCGGTGCGCAACGCTGAGACGGTCGTAGTGGTGGCCCGCTCGACGCCTTTGATGAGCTCGATGTTGTTCTTGCGGATGAGGTCCAGCGCCAGGTAAGCCTGCACGTCGACCGCCAGCTGAGTCAGCAGGTCTTGCCGCTTCTGGCGGACGTAGAACAGCACGTCCTCCTTCATGGCTCCGGCCTTCTCCGGCTCCGCGGCCTCCAGCGAGCCGAGCTTGTCCGTCACCGCCTCATCCAGGCGGGAGGCCATATAGGCATACTGCTCCAGCCGGCCCTTCATGCCCCACAGGTGGACCTTCTCCTGCTCGAGCGCGGCGTTGTCGCGCATGAGCTCGTCCTGGCCGTGGTACAGGCCCTGGATAATGCGCTCGATGGTCTGCTGCGCCGATTCGTAGCGCCGGAAGTAGTCCCGCACCTGGTTGCCCACTTGGAACCGGCCCAGCAATCCGCGACCGCGGCCGCGCAGCTGACGCGAGGGGTCGAGCTCCTCGATCTGGCGACGCAGCGCCAGCAGGGCGTTGGACACCTGCGAGCCTTGGGCCAGCGGGCCCTCCTTGAGCGAGACCGTCGGCCGGTCCAGGAAGCGCTGCGACACCGCGGCGGAGCGGCGGATCTCGTCGTGGCCCATGCGGCTGATGGACTGCACCTTGCGCTCGAACTCGGGCGACTTGGCGTCCAGCGCAACCAGCGCTTCGACGAACGAGTCCACCGCCGCGCCAATCTGCTTGGCCGTCGCCTCGTCAACCTTGAGGCTGGCGGCGGCCTGGTCCGCCGAGATCGGCGGAACCGCCCGCGGCGGCTCCAGTGTCAACTCGCCGGCAGGCTCATCCTGAACGGGCGGCTCGATCGTTACAGTGCTCATGCCCATTCGACGCCGCACACTCATCAGTTGTTGCAGCGGCTTGGATATTGCCGTATGGGCTACCTGATATGGTTAGCCATATAAAGACGACAATTGATATTGCCGACCGCCTCCTCGAGTCGGCTAAGCAGCGGGCACGCACCGACAACATGACGCTCAAACAATTGGTAGAGGAGGGTTTGCGGCGCGTCCTCGCTGAGGAAAGACCGAAGAAGCCTTTCAAGCTGCGGTCTGTCCCACCGCTCAAGGGCACACTTCAGCCTGGCATTCGCGAAGGTGACTGGGAAACCATCCGCGACATCATCTACGGCTTGAAGTGATTGCAGTCGACACGAACATCCTGATATGCGCCGCGGAACTGAGCTCACCTTGGCACTCAGCAGCCTCGGCGGTCGTCAGAGCCCTTGCGGAAGCTCGTACGAACTGGGCAATACCCTGGCCGTGCATTTAGATCGCGATTTCTCCCGGTTTCCGCGGTTGAAAACCCACAACCCACTCGTATAGGATGCTGGCCATGGGCAAGATTACGGGCTTGGGGCATATCGGCATCTACGTCCGCGACGTTGACAAGATGGAGCGCTTCTACCGCGATTTCATGGGGCTGACGGTCACGAAGCGGAACGCGGCCGGCACCTCCGTGTTCTTCAGCGCCAACCCGGAGGCGGTGGACCACGAGATCGCGATTGTGGCCGGCCGGCCGGCAGACGAGGAGCCGAAGCTCATCCAGCAAATGTCGCTGGCGGTCGAGAGCCTGGACGACGTGCGGCAGTTCTACCGCCGCCTCAAGGCTGAGGGCTACC
>DAIUFO010000214.1:0-6659 GCA_036844545.1 Chloroflexota bacterium | reverse complement strand
CAAAGTGCTGCCTTCACCCTATCGCGAAGTCGTAAGCCCGCTAATTGACCTCATCGTGCATACCAAAAACGAGTCGCCCGATGTGCCTGTGACCGTCGTGCTTCCGGAAGTGATCCCGTCTCACTTGTGGGAGCACCCGCTGCACAACCAGCTGGGCTTCGCCATCAAACTCGCCCTGCTCGGCCGTCCCGGAGTAGTGGTGACGTCCGTGCCCGTTCGAGTATCTGAGTAAGATGAGCTGGCTTCTTGTGGGCACGCGATTAGCACGCCAATCGCAATAAGCCCGCCGGCCAGACTCGCCCGCACGGCTGCCGCCAACACAAAGTGCCAATCACTCACTGGATTAAATCTTTGGGCGTCACAAACGGCCTGCAAGCGGTGCGTTAGCCTGTGGAGGTTCGAACAATGAGCACACCGGACGAGACGTGGCAGCTAACCTGCTGACCAGCGCCGGCTCACATCTCGGGACCGCCGACTTCGAAGGCTTCTTCCGCGAGCATTTTGCCAAGGTCTATGGCCTGTTGTACCGGGTCACGGGCAACGCCCAGGATGCTGAGGACTTGAGCCAGGAGCTGTTCCTGCAGCTGTCCAGGCGCGAGCCGCCGGTGTGGGACACGCCCGTAGCCGCCGGCTGGCTGTGGAAGGCGGCGACGCACCTGGCCCTCAACACGCTGCGCGGCAAACGCCGCCGCGTGGCCCGAGAGGACCGGGCTGCGCGCCAGGACCTGCCGCTGCGGCTGCTGTCCGAACGCGATCAGGACCCCGCCGGCAGCCTGCTGCGCCAGGAGCAGCGGCAGACCGTACGGCGAGCTCTGCGCAGGCTCGAGCCCCAGCAGAGCCTGCTGCTGCTGGCCCGCCACAGCGGCCTCAGCTACGCGGAAGTCGCCGCTGCGCTGGACCTCAACCCTGCCTCGGTCGGGACGCTTCTGTCTCGTGCCGAGCACCGATTCAAAGATGTGTACCAGGATCAGGAGGATCACCATGGAACCCATCCCCATGCTGGATAGCGACCCCGCGGTGACGCGGGCATTGGACCTGCTGGCGCCAAGCGCCGGCCCGGACATCGAGGGCGCACTGGGCCGGCAGCTGGCTTTGCAGGCCAGATCAGCCGCGGCGCCAACTGGCTGGCTCAGCCGCTTGGCGCTGCTGGGCCGGCCCGCGGCGGCGCTGCCCATCGCTGCTGCGCTGGTCGTCGCGCTGCTGGCTATCACGCCAATCCGGGGCTTGGCTGCGCAGATCCTGACCATCTTCCGCGTCCAGGACGTGGCGCCCATCAGCGTCGACCAGGTCTCCCAGCCGCTGCCCGATCTCAGCAAGCTGGGCGACATGTCGCCCTCGCCCCGCGAGGTGCACCTGCAGCCAACGCAGGTGGCCAGCCTGGGCGCCGCCTCTTCGCAGGTGGGCTTCACGGTGCAGACGCCGAGCCATCTGCCCGCGGGCCTGGGGCCGCAACCAAGCGTCATCGCCACCACCACTGGCGCCACCCTGAACTTCACCTTCCGGGCGGCCAAGGCCAAGGCCTACCTCGAGTCGACAGGCCATCCCAACGTCACCATGCCGGCCAAGTTCGATGGCGCCACATTGACCCTGCATGTCCCGCCCGCCGCGAGCCTGGCCTATCTGCCGGCCGGTACAAGTCTGGCCGACCTCAAGGCCGCCGCCAGTTCCAACACAGCCGGCGGCAAGCCGGATGCGTCGGCTGTGACCCGGCTGCTCAACGGCTCGGGGGTGCTGGTCATGGAAGCCAAGAGCCCGGAGTTGGACGCCACGGGCGTCTCGGCTGACGAGCTGCGCGACTTCCTGCTGTCGCTGCCGGGCATCCCCGACGCCACCAAGGCCCAGCTGCGCAGCATAGGCGACTGGCGCAATACCCTGCCGCTGCCGGCGGCGCCCGGCTCCAACCTGCACAAAGTGTCCGTCAACGGCGCGCCCGGCGTCGCCGGTCGCAACGGCAGCGCCCAGATGGTGCTGTGGGTCAAGAACGGCATGGTCTTTGTCGCCACCGGCCCCAAGCTGGACGAAGGCGCGCTGCTGACCCTGGCCTCCTCGGTGAATTGACAGCGACTGTTCCTCTCCCACCGCGGTGGGAGAGGCTAGGTGAGGGCGCCCCGCTGACTGAGCCGGCCATTCAGACCCAAGGGCTGCGGAAGACCTACGGCAGCAAGGTGGCGCTCCAAGAGCTGACCCTGTCCGTCCCCCGCGGAGAGATATTCGGCTTCCTGGGCCCAAACGGCGCCGGCAAGACCACCGCCGTCAAGCTGCTGACCGGTTTGGCCCGGCCAACTGCCGGCAGCGGCTGGCTGCTGGGCCGCCCCCTGGGCGACCGCGAGACCCGCCGCCGGCTGGGCTACCTGCCCGAGCTGTTCCGTTTCCACGACTGGCTCAGCGCCGCCGAGCTGTTGGAGCTCCACGGCGAGCTGTGCGGCATGTCCGGCGCCGAGCGCCGCAAGCGCATCCCTGAGGTGCTGGAGCTGGTCGGTCTGGCCGATAGGGCCAAGGACCGCGTGGGCACCTTCAGCAAAGGCATGCAGCAGCGGCTGGGCTTGGCCCAAGCCCTGATCAACCGCCCCGAGCTGGTCATCCTGGACGAGCCGACCTCCGCCCTCGACCCCATAGGCCGGCGCGACGTGCGCCTGCTCATCCAACAATTGAAGAGCGCTGGCGCGACTGTGTTCCTCAACTCGCACCTGCTGAGCGAAATCGAGCTGGTCTGCGACCGCGTGGCGATCGTCGATCGCGGCCGGGTGGTCCAGGAGGGCCGGCTGGAGGAGCTGCTGACCCTCAGCCACGAGCTGGACATCCGCACCAACGGGCTGCCGGATGACGTGCTGGCCGCGCTCCCGTCGCACTGGAAGGTGCACGAGCACGATGGGCGGCGCATCGTCCTGGGCGTGCCGCGGCCCGAGGACGCGGCGGAAGTGACGCGCTTCCTGGTGGCGCACGGCGTGGACCTGCTGGAGCTGCGGCCGCGGCGGGCAAACCTGGAGGACCTGTTCCTGCAGTGGATAGGAGGAGAAGATGGCGCCAGTTTGGACGTTCACCCGGCTGACCCTGCGCGAAGCGTCGCGTAGCAAGCTGCTGGCGCTGGCCTTTGGGCTGACGCTGCTGTACGTTTGCCTGGTTGGCTGGGGGGTCAAAGCCATCGCCGACCATTCGTCCAACGCCGTCGCGGCCATCACCAGCGGCGCCGGCCTGGAGCTGATGGCCTTCTTCTTCGGGGCGTTCATGCTGACCCTGCTGGCGGTGTTCGTGGCCGGCCACAGCACCCGCCAGGAAAGCGAGAACGGGCTGCTGCAGGCCGTTCTCGCCAAGCCTATCCGGCGCCTCGAGATGCTGGCCGGGCGCTGGCTCGGCTCGGCCCTGATCCTGGCCGTGTGGGTGGCGCTGTTCACCGCCGGGATCGTCGCCGTCGTTGGTTGGGCGGTCGACTTCTATCCGCCCTACCCCGTCCAGGCCGGCGCGCTGATGCTGCTGCAGAGCTTGGTGGTGCTGAGCTTGCGCCTGCTGTTCGGCTCCTTCCTGGGCACGCTGGCCAGCGGCATCGTGCCGCTGCTGATCTGGGGTTTGGCGCGCATCGCCGGCTTGGTCGAGGAGCTGGGCCGGGTGCTGGGCATCACCAGCCTGGTGATCGCCGGCATCGTCAGCAGCCTGATCGTGCCGACCGACGTGCTGGACCGCGCCTCGTCCTACTACCTGCTGCCGGACATCCTCAGCCTGGGCGGCCAGGATCTGGGCCTTGCGGCGGCGCGCGGCAACCCCTTCGTGTCGCTCAGCCCGATTGCCACGCCCATGCTGGTCTGGAGCATCTTGTACGCGGTGGCCATGTTTGCGCTGGGCGCCCGCATTATCTCGCGCCGCGACGTGTAGACCTCCAAAGGAGTTCAGCTCTCCCGCGCTTCCCGGAGCTCGGCTTCGGCGCGCTCCATCTCCTCGGCGGTCTGGTCCAACCGGGCTCGGACGGCCGCCAGGCTCTCGGCGGCGTCCTCCTCGGCTCGCCTGGCCTCGCTGGCCAGCGTCTCGGCTCGCGCGACGGCGTTGCGTGCCTCGGCCCAGGCTCGCTCGGTCTTGCTGGCTGCCTGCCGGGCGCGGGCGGCCTCGCCCTCGGCCTCGCCGGCTTCCTTGCGCAGCGCCTGCAGCTCGCGCTGCAAGCGCCGGACGTCTTCGTGCGCCTGAGCAAGGCGTTCCTGGCGTCGCTCATCGTCGCGCGTCTCCGCGCGCCGTTTCGCACGGTTCTCGTCCTCACGGCTCGTTGGGGCCGGCTGCGCCACCCGCCCGGCTCGCCCGCGCGGGAACGGGATGAGCGCAGCCGGCAGGCCAAAGCCGCCCAGCTCCCCGAAGCCGGTCGGGTCCAGGTCGGCGCTGAGGCGCCCAGCCCGAAGCAGCTCCCCTCCAGCCGGATCGGTGGCGGCCGCTCGGGCCGTCGCCTCCAGCCGGTCCAGCAATGGCTTGCCCGGCGCCTGTCCTGTTTCCGCCAGCACCGTCGCGGCGGCCTGGACCAGCCGCGCCACCGCCCGCTTCTCGACTTGGCCGGCCTCCCGAAACTCGGCCTGTCCCCGGCCTGCCAGCAAGCGCTGTTGCGCCCGCGCCAGCTCCTCGCCCGCGGCCAGCAAGTCCTCCACCAACGCGGGTTGGCGGCGGGCCACCTGGTTCAGCGCCCAAGCGGTGATAGATGGCTTAGCCAGCGCCTTGACCGCGTCGCTCGCGGCCCGCTGCCCCTGCTTGCGCAAGCGCCCCGCCAGCTCGTTCCGCGCAGCCGTGAACTCGGGCAGGGGCAGGCGGTAGAGTTGGCTGGCCTGGTCTGGATCAGCCACGCGGGCGATAGCGTTCCAAGTAGATCAGCGCTGAGGATAGCCACCCAACCGCGAGCGCAGGCCATAATAAGCCCGATGGCGGATGAAATCGACGCGGTCTGGGTGAAGGACACACAGGACAACATGCGCGGTTTGCACGCGAGCTGCGCCCGCTGGATGCAGCTCGAGCCGGAGGTAACCGACCGCAAGCCCTACCACACCGAGGTGTGCTTAGGCTGCGGCCGCTTCCTCGACGCGGTGCCGCCCGTACGAGAGGGCGTCGCGCCGTTCGACGCCAAGACGCTGCTGTAGAGCCAGCCCGCTAGAGTACGCTTCGGCCGCCGAACCGCTGCTGCCAGGCGGGGATGACCTCCGGGTTGAACACGTTGTTCGGCACCTCCCCGCGCAGCGCTTTCAACACCGACTCTGTCGTCCACACCACACCCGGTTTCAAGCCGCTGCCGGTGTTGGACGAGATCATGTGCGGCGACAGCATCACCTTGTCGCCCAGCTGGCGCAGCGGGCTGTCCATCGGCAACGGCTCGATCTCGAACACGTCCAACGCCGCGGCGGCGATACGGTTTTCTTGCAGCGCACGCGCCAGCGCCTGCTCGTCCACAATCGGGCCACGCGCCTGGTTGAGGAAGATGGCTGTGGGCTTCATCTGCCGGAACTGGGCGTCGCCCATCATGTGCCGCGTCTCTTTGCTCAGGTAGCAGTGCATGCTCACCACGTCCGATTCGGCCAGCAATGTGGCCAGGTCGACGGGCTGCGCATCGTGCTCCAGGAACCTGGCGGGCGGGATGTAAGGGTCGTGGGCCAGGATGCGCACCCGCCACGGCCGCAGCAATTGCGCCACCCGTCCGCCGTGGCGGCCCAGGCCGATAAGCCCGATCGTCAGACCCTTGTAGCCGTCCGACGCCCGGGCGCCGAGATAGGTCCCAGTGAGCTCCTCGAGCCGCCACGCGCCGCCAGACTTGAGGTGCGTGTCGCGCTCGCGCAGCTTCTTGAGCAGGCACAGCATGTTGGCGATCGCGCCCTCGGCCACGCCGCCCCAGTTCGACTCCGTGGGCGAATGCGTGACCATGATGCCCATTTGGGTCGCGGCCTCCACGTCCACGTCGTCGCAGCCGATGGTGTATTTGCCGACGATCCGCAGCTTGTCCGCGCTTTCCATGATCCGGCGCGTGATGGGCGTGCTGCGGATGGAGGTACCGCACATAGCGTCACAGTCACGGGCGAAGCTGACGATCTCGTCCTCGCGGTCGCCCTGGGGGGTGTGCCACGAGGCTTTGCCCAGGGCCACCTCGCAGCCGGCTGCCTCCAATTGGCGGTGGCTCTCGCCGCTGGGATCGGATGGGGCAAAGATGAAGACTTTGGCCGCGCTCATACCTTCTCCTTTTGAATAGGCCGTTTGGGAGGACCATTGTAGCCCCGAAGGTCAGGGGGCTCACCTGTCATTCCGAGCCCCCCTTTTGTCATTCCGAGCGAAGCGAGGAATCCGTGCTGACGCCGTCGTTGTGGATGGCGATCAGCAGCAGGTCCAGCTCGACAGGCTGTTGATCCTCGTACGGCCGCAGATCGAACGAGCCGCGCGTCCGGTAACAGTCGGCGTGGAACAAGGCTCCGTCACCGGCGATAATCATCTCGCCCGGCCGGTACCGGCAGCCGCACTCACAGCACTGCCCGATGTGGTTGGCGATAGCGAACCCTGTCACTGCGCATCCTAGTTTCGCATCGTCCGTACCCAGGCCATAGCCGGCACGCAGCCCAGGCGGCCGGGTCGGGCGCTCATCAAAGCCGGCCTGCCGATTCTAGGTGGCTGGTGTGGAACAGCCATCCTGAGGCAGGGATGTGGGGTGGAGTCGG
>DAIUFO010000213.1:4999-6666 GCA_036844545.1 Chloroflexota bacterium | reverse complement strand
GCTCCGCTACGGTTTTCCGATGAGCTCGCCCGCCGGCTGGCCTTGAGCGACCGGCGGGGTCTCGCCGTTGCCGGAGGCACTACTGCCATTGCGCGAGGCTCCATTGCCGTCGCGGGATGCGCCATTGGCACTCGCTCGGGCGATGGTCTCGTCCACTTCCGAGGCGGTCTTGGGCGGCTTGCTGAGGTTGAGCTCGGGGCTGGACAGCACCAGCTTGCGCCACTCGATCGTCTGCTGGTCGCTCAGGGACAGCCGTTCAGGACGGTCGTAATAGAGATCGATGGCCCCCGGCGAGTCCTGTTCGGAGAAGTTCTTGTTCATGGCCCAGTTGTGGAACAGGCGCCACTGCAGCCGCTCGTGCAGCCGCCCCAGCCAGGTGCCCCGCCGCGCCACGTGGAAGTAGAACATGCGGGTCTCGTTCTCGGTGACCGGGATGGCCCAGCGCGTGTACATGTGCGTGCCGTAGTTCAGCCGCACCACGCTCGGCAGATGCTGTCCGGTGCCCCATTCCTCGCTGACTTGGAACGGCGAGCGGAATTTGTAGCGCATCTTGTCGGCCCACTCGAAGAACCACGTCCACAGCAGGCGCCAGCGGTGCTTGGGCCATTTCTCACCGAGCAGCGGGAAGAAGTCCTGATAGGGCCGGCCGTTCCGGCGACCGAGTTGGGTGGCGGTGCCGATGCGTCCGGGCGCCGCCAGCCGGTGCTTGCCTACGCGGAACGGACGCCCGGCCATCGGCAGTGAGGGCGGCAGCATGGGCCGCATCAGCATCAGGGCCGAGTTGCGGTGCACGTAGCGGACGTGCGAATCCGCGTAATTTTCCACGGCCGGGCGCCAGTTGCAGGGCCAGCTGTTGGTCCAGCTGAACAGCAGCGCTCTCTCGTCAAAGAACTCTTCCGGAATGTTGTCCTCCAGGGGCGCCGGCTCGCCCGCGCCCATCCAAACGAACACCACGCCCTTAATGATGGCCGTGGGATAGGTCTTCGCCCGCATCTTGCCGGGCAGAGGGGAATCCGGGCCCTCGCCTAAGGCGGCGATGCATAGGCCGGTTTCGTCGAAGACCATGCCATGGTAGAAGCAGGCCAGCGTGCCTTTGAAGTCGCAGTGACCCTTGGACAGCTTGGCGCCGCGGTGCGGGCAGGCATTGTCCACGGCCACTACCTTGCCGCTCTTGCCGCGGAAGAAGCAGACGTCATCTCCCAGCAAGGTGGCCATCTCCGGCTTCCGCGAGCCGACCGTTTTGTCCAGGATCGCCGGGTACCAATACTCACGCAAGCCCAGCGGGGGCAGAAGCTGACGTGGGTCCCTTGCTCGCGGGCTTTCGGCCGAATGAAGGCCATTCTTAGGAACGTTCATCGTGGATGCTTCCATTTTCATTCCTCCTGACCGGCGACCCAAGTCCAGTCTGCTTTCGCTGTCGCATACGCTAGCACCTGCCCTCCTCCGAGGCAAGCTTGCCAAGACTTTCGCCAGCGGCCACAATAGGGCAAATCCTGCGCATATTGGAGAAGTTCGATGGCACAGCAGCGCTTGAAGTCACGAATGAGTCGCCGCGAGCTGGTGAAGCTTGGCGGCACAGCGGGAGTTTGGCTGGCGATTGGTGGCATGTTGGTCGCCTGCGGCGGAGCCGCCAGCGCCCCAGCCGCGTCCTCCGCCAGCCCCTCCAC
>DAIUFO010000213.1:0-4989 GCA_036844545.1 Chloroflexota bacterium | reverse complement strand
CTGGTGCGCCGAGCGCCAAGCCTGCTGCCAGCGCCGTCGCCTCGGCAGTCGCCAGCGCCGCTGCCGTCAAGCCACAAGCCCCCACCAACACCGCGGCGGTGCCAAGCACGTGGGACGAGCTGCTGGCGGCTGCGAAGGCCGAAGGCAAGGTCGTCGTGACGGGTGCTCCCGACACGGACACGCGGCAGAAACTCCCTGCCGCCTTCAAACAGCGTTTCGGCATCGAGATGGAGTATCTGGCTGGCGCCACAGAAGCCACGGCGCGCCTGCAGGGCGAGCGGGCGGCCGGACAGTACACCCTGGACGCCGAGCTCAACGGCAGCGACTCCGTCTACGGCACGCTGTACGCCAACGGCTGGCTGGATCCGATTAAGCCAGCGCTGCTGCTGCCGGATGCCGCGGATGCGTCCAAGTGGAAGCCTGGCGGCCCGTGGTTCCGCGACCCGAAGGGCGACACCGCCCTGCAGATCTTCAGCACCATCTCCCAGAGCTTCACTACCAACAGCCAGATCGTTTCGGCCAAGGATCTGCCAAGCGCGGATTCGCTGCTGGACCCCAAGTGGAAAGGCAAGATCTGCGCATTCGACCCCGGCGCCAACGGCGCCGGCCTGGCAGTTGGCGCGGCGCTCTACGTCAGCAAAGGTGAAGACTACGTCATCAAGCTCTACAAGGGCCAAAACGTCATTCTGTCCCGCGATTACAAGCAGCTCGCCGATTGGGTGGCGCACGGCAGCTATCCGATCGCCATCGCCGTCGGCGCCAACTACCTGGCGGACTACGAGAAAGCCGGCCTGAAGTTCGACTACCTCGACCTGCCGGATGCGCCCAACTCGGTGGGCGGCGGCTTCGGCATCGTAGTCGTCCTCAACCGCGCGCCTCATCCGAACGCGGCTCGCGTCTTCGCCAACTGGATGGCCAGCAAAGAGGGCATGGCGCTCTACAGCGAAACGCAACTCCAGGCACCGGTGCGCAACGACATCAATACCACCTGGATCCCGGAGCGCCTGATCCCCAAACCTGACAAGAAGTACGTGGACACCTACGAGTACAACTTCGCGACCGGGCCGCGACTCCGGATCCGCGAGTTTTACACGAAGTTGCTCCGATAGGCTATTAAGCGGTCGCTGGCGCCACCTGCGCGGGGAATATCACGACCGCTTTGCTGGAGTTGAAAATGTACGTCTCGGAGTAGGCGGCAACCTGAGCGGCGCGGCCCTCCATCGCGCCAGCCAGGCAGATCCAATTGAGGATCTCGTGCTGGCCCGAGGCTCGGATGTCTTCGGGCGACAAGTCGCGCCATGATCGCAGCTTGCCGTCCCTGACGTCGTGGTAGCGTTGCCGGTCGGCTTCGACATCCGGATAAACGCCGTGGTGCTTATCCGTGAGGAAGGCATGCGACCAGCTCGAGGAGCCGATAAGCGCTACTCGCCAGGGGCTGTGTTCGAATATCTGGGCCACCGCCTTTCCGAGGTCATAGCAGCGCCAGGCAGGCGGTGAAGGCGGCGGCGGGGTTGCCGGCCGGCTGCCGCGGATGTTTCTCCATAGGTCGCTGCCATAGCAGTTCACGTGGAAGGGGATGATCGGATAGCCGAAGCCCTTCTGGTCATAGTCCAGGTAGAGGACAGTCCGCACGAAGGCGTGGTTGGCCGTTTCGGCGTGATGGAACTTCAAGGAACAGGCGACGTCGAAGCCACGGCCAATAAGCTCTTTGGCTAGGAACGTCGCCGCCTCCGGATGGCCAGGGATAGTAATGCGCATGTCCTCCGGTTGGTTCCAGACATTGGCTGACGTGCGCATGACGCCGCTGCGCTTATAGGGCTGGATCGGTATATCCGCCAGAGCGTAGACGTTGAACGGCGGGATCAAGTCCTCGTGGAAGTTCTCATATTGATCGTCGCCCCAAATGAGGACGAGGTCGGGCTTGAAGTCGTCGAGCGCCTTACGCGCTTTCCGGAAACCGTCGACCAGGGTGGCCCGGTGCCGCCCTGCCGCGGCCAAACCTTCGTCGTCCGCCCATTCTTCGCGCATGGCCGCCGGCCACTTGCCAGGGTCCTTCAGGTCGGCCGGCGTGCGGTCATCCTCGAGGTAACGGCGCAGGATATCGGCCATATTCTCGTCAGGGAACTGCAGATGGGGTGCGTGGGTGCAGCCAATGCCGAGGATCTCAGCCATCCGCGTATCTTACTCGCGCCGTTAGCGGTAAGCCACGGCAGGCATCGCGCACTCGATGCCCTTGCTTCGCAGCTCCTGCTCGAAGTTGCGCCGGATTTGCGGGTCCTCGTCCTCGTATTCGATGAGCGTGCCGCCTTCTCGGTAACTGACGTAGCCCACGAAACCGTCGCCATCGTCCAGCGCGTACACCCCCATGGGCAGCTTGGCGCCGTACACCGCGATGTGCTTGGCCGGCCCCGGGCCGGTGTTGAGGTGTTGGTGGAAGTAGGCGTTGGGCGGGCTGTAGATGCTGTTCCGGCTCCAGTTCACTTTCTTCACTTCCTCGCCGTGGCCATCCTGGTACGGGTGCGGCCCAAGCGCCGAAGGCCAGGCAAGCACGTAGCCTTCGCCATCCAGCCCGAGCAGGATCGCGCCCGGCCCGTGGTAGTGGGCCTTGTGGTAGCGCCCGACGGGCCACTGTGAGATGTGTCCGTGGGGGAACTCGTCGCCCATGCGATAGCCGGTGAGCTGTCCGCCGGCGACCTTGCGCTCGAGGTCGTCCAGCAGGGCCTTGCGGCTGTCCGGGATGAGGTTCGTGTGCCAGATCACCCCGCGATACGAACCCTCGACCGTGCGCTCGCCCGGATCGGAGAAGTAACGGTCACCGGCGGCATTGAGGTCATTGAACTGGTAGTCGCTGTTGAAGACGAAATCAATGTCCTTCATGGAGTTCATGACCTCGGGCGCGGTCGTCACGGCCATGAAGATCGCCGGCCGGTTGGCGCCGTTGTAGAGGCAGTGCCAGGTGTTCTTCGGAAAGGCGAAGACGCTGCCTTCACCCCATTCGAACGTCAGCTTCTTCCCATTGCCCTGCCAAACCTCGGCGACGCCTTGTCCCTCCAGGATGAAGAGCTCCTCCTCGTAGAGATGCTTCTCCGGTTTGAGCTGGCCGGCGGCCGGGATCTCGGCTACGTAAATGCCGCGCTGCGACTGGAACGTGCCCTCGAGCTGCACGAATGTGGCGCGGGCGCCGGTGCGTGCCCAGAGTTCGCGCGGCAGCTTGGTGAGATCGTCCACTCCGATGACGGCACGATGAACGGGCAGACCCTCTTGCTCCATGAAGCGGTCGTATGTGAACAGGTTCGTATGGCGCTCTCGAATTGGCATTTGCGGCTTTCAGGTCCCTCCAGTTGTTACTTGAGCAACTTCATGTAGAAGTCGCGGATGGGTGCACGCTGCTTAGTCTGGAACTCATAATTGTAGGTGTCCAGGTACTTGACGCCCGGCTTGGGAATGACGCGAGCCGGCAGCCAGGTTGGGTCGATGTCGTTGCGGACCGGCACTTGGAATTGCGTCTGACTGTAGATGCTCATGCCCTCCTTGCTGGCCATCCAGTTGGCGAACACGCGGGCTGCGTTGGGGTGGGGAGCCCGGTTGAGCACGACCACCATGCCGAAACCGCCATTCGTGCCATCGGGCGCGTCCGGCAGCTCTGGCGTGGCGAACTTGATGCCGGCCTTGCTGTATTGGTCCAGGTAGTTCTGGCCGACAGCCAGACCGACGGGATAGCTGCCGTGCGCTACCCAGTCGGCGATTTGCTTGTAGTCGCGCGTGAGCACGACGTTTTGACCCTTGTACAGCTTGGACACGAAGCCCTCACCTTTGGCTACATAGAGCGCGCAGCCAATGGCCAGGCCAGCTCCGTTCACCGCTGGATCGAAGGCGCAGATCTTCCCCTTCCACTTGGTGTCAAGCAGCGATTCTGCCGTCGGCACGTCGCTTGGCGAAACGATCTCAGCGTTGAGCGTGACGTTGGGCGAGGCGGTGTTGAACAGCTGCAGGACCGTGTCGCCTTTAGGATCACGAAACCACGGTCCGCCGGTCTTCCACTTCGAGGCGTCGGCCGCTTCGGGCAGAAGCAGAGACGATTTGATCGGATCGAGCCAGCCGTTGGCCAGCAACGTCAAATACACGGAATCGCTGCCGTTGATCTCGGCATCCAGCGAATACTGGCCAGCGGCGCGCTCGCTTTGCAGGCGGGCCGTGACCTCTGTGGCGCCCGGCAGATACTCCATCTCGATGCCGAACCGCTGTTTGAAGGCGGCAGGTAGTTTTTGACGCGTGTCGGTGTCGGGAGCGCCCGTGACTACGACTTTGCCTTCGGCTTTGGCAGCCGCCAGCAGCCCGTCCCACGTGCTTGGTGCCGCCGCCGAGCTCTGGCCGGCGCCGCTGGCCGGTTTAGCCGCGGCAGAGGCTGCGCCGGCTGATGGAGCGCCACTGCCGGCCGGCTTTGAAGCTGCTGCCCCTGCGCTCGCCGTGGGACTGCTGCTCGCGCTGCCACCACAGGCCGCCAGCAGTCCGCCGGCAGTCAGCCAGGCCCCAGCCAGCCCAGCGAGCTTCACCAGCTCCCGCCGGTTTACCCTCGCAGGTGCTGAGAAACTGTCACGAGCTGTTGCCATGGCCTCCCTCGCGGGTTCGCGGTTTTGGATTTCGCCTAATTGTGCAGGGCCGGCGGCGCAAACGCAACCTCGGCGCCGGACACACACCTGACTGTCAGCTTTAGCGCCCGCTTGCCATCGGCGGCAGTGTGCGACTTTGGAGCGCTTGCTCCAGCCAGGCCCGAGCCGACCTCCGGAAGGCATCGATCGCCGGCGTGGTGAGGCGGCCCGCCCACGCCAGCGAGATGTGATACGCCATGCGGGCATCTTCGATGTGCCGGAACTCCAACTTATGCGGCACCCCCCGAAGGCTTGGCTCGGAAGCCAGTCCAACACCCAACCCCGCTGCCACCAACTCGGCGACGGAGCTGGACGCTGACGTCTCGAATGGCGTCATCTC
>DAIUFO010000212.1:0-6725 GCA_036844545.1 Chloroflexota bacterium | reverse complement strand
ATTCGAGGTAGAAGTCGGCTAGAGTTGCGTCCTCTCTCCGGCGCTGAAGTGTGCCGCATTCTTTCAGAGCATGGTTTCGTGCAAGTCCGGCAACGTGGTAGCCATCGTGTCATGCAGCGAAAGACCGAGGACGGCACGATCACGGTGCCAGTGCCGCGGCATCGTGATCTTCGCGAGGGAACCCTGATGTCGATCATCCGGCAGTCACGATTACCCCGGTCGATGTTCGAGAGGTAGTCGGTGTCAACCGATGTTGCTGCCGACGACGATCCCGTCCTCGATCCTGAGCGACAGCGCCTGGCGAAGCAGTATGGCCGGCAGAGGCGGGCGCTGCTGGTGGCGGGCGTGTTCCTAGCGCTGGTGTACGCGGTGGCGTGGCAGATCGGGCTGAGCCGCGGGCAGCTGCACGTGCTCAGCGCTGGCGCAATCATCGTGCTGTTTGCGGTCATCGTGGTGGGCTGGGAGATCGTCAGCTTGCCGAACGATTGGATTGGCTACCAGTTGTCGCGCGGCTACGGGCTGTCCACACAGTCCGCGGGGAGTTGGTTGGCCGACAAGCTCAAGGCTCTGGGGCTGCTGATCCTGCTTGGCGGTGGCATGGTCGAGCTGACCTACCTGTTCATGCGCCTGCAGCCGGCCTGGTGGTGGCTGCAGGACGCCGGCGTCCTGCTGCTGGTGACCGTGCTGCTGGCCAACCTGGCGCCCGTGCTGATCGCGCCGCTGTTCTTCAAATTCACGCCGCTGGAGGACGCGGAGCTCACGGAGCGGTTGCTCGAGCTGGTACGCAAGGCTGGAACCAGGGTCCGAGGTGTGTTCACCATGCACCTCAGCGAGAAAACCACTGCCGCCAACGCCGCGCTGATGGGCTGGGGCAACACGCGCCGGATCGTCGTAGGCGATACCCTGGCGGACAACTTCACCCACGACGAGACGGAGGCCGTGCTGGCGCACGAGCTCGGCCATCACGTCCACCACGACATCTGGCGAGCCATCGCGCTGCAATCGATCGCCACGGTCGCTGGCCTATGGCTCACGAACGTCTGCTGTGGCGGGCTGCAGGCCGCGGGCTGGCTCGGCGCCCTGCACGATGCCCAGGACATGCCCGCCATCGGACTGCTGTTCGGCTTCTGGACTGCCGTCTTCACGCCGCTGACCAACTGGGCCAGCCGTGTGGCCGAGCGTCACGCCGATGAGTACGCGCTGGCCATGGCCACTCGGCCGAAGGCATTCGCGGCCAGCATGATTAGACTTGCCAATCAGAACCTTGCGGAGGTCGATCCGCCGCGGTGGGTGGAAGTGCTGCTGTACGACCACCCCGCCATCCAGCGCCGCATCCGGCTGCTCGAGGAATGACTGCTGGTAAATGAAAATCCTGGTGACGAATGACGATGGCGTCTTCGCCGACGGCATCTACGCGCTGTTTCAAGAGATGAAGCAGCTTGGCGAGGTGATCGCCATCGCGCCTGCCAGCGAGCAAAGCGCGGTCGGGCATGCCATCACGCTCTGGAGCCCACTGCGGATCAACCAGGTGAACCGGCACGGCGAGTTCTTCGGCTACGCCGTCAACGGCACGCCGGCCGATTGCGTGAAGCTGGCAGTCCACGCCATCATGGAGGAGCGGCCTGACGTCATCGTGTCCGGCATCAATCTGGGCGCCAACATCGGGACGGCTGTCATCTACTCGGGCACCGTGTCCGCGGCTACGGAGGGCACTATCCTGGGCATTCCTTCCATCGCCGTTTCGCTCGCGACCTTCTCGAATCCGGACTTCAAGTTCGCCGCCAAATTCGCCCGGAAACTGGCGCAAACGGTGCTCGAAAAAGGGGGCCTGCCGCCAGGCATCCTGCTCAACGTCAATGTGCCCGAGGTCCCTGAGGGCCAGATCGCCGGTGTCGAAGTCACCTGCAACAGTGAGTCGCGCTTTGAGGACATTTTCGAAAAGCGTCTCGACCCGCGCAAGCGTGTCTATTACTGGTCCGCCGGTATCGAGCAGACCTACGATATGACCGAAGGCACCGACTCGGCCGCCCTGCGGGCCAACAAAGTGTCGGTCACGCCTATCCACTTCGACATGACGGCCCACGCCCAGGTGCCGGTCATCCAAAGCTGGAACATCAGCCTGTAATCCCGGCGTACAGCAGGCCGAAGGCGATGGCGTTGTTCAGACCATGGGCGATCGCACCCGGCACGATGCTCCCGCTTCGCTCAAAGATGTACGCCAGCATCAGCCCGAGAACGAAGATCGGCACGGCCGCGGCGACGTTGGCGTGCACCGCGGCGAACAGCCCCGCTGAGAAGACGTACGCCCAGACGCGGCCATAGCGGCCTGAGAACGTCTGAAAGATGTAGCCGCGAAAGAACAGTTCTTCGGCGAAGGGAGCCAGGACACAGCCCGCCAGGGCAGCTGCCACGAATAGGCCGGCAGGAGCGCCTTCGATGCCCGAGAAGCGGTCGAATTGGTTCTGCCGCACGCCAACGCGGGTCAGCAGCGCGCCGACGAACCCAGCCGTCAGAAACAGCGTCACGCCTCCGATTAGGCCGTGCCGCGCGTGCTCGCCAAACGGCCGCGGCCGAAGCCCAAGGGCCCGCCAGCTCATGGCGCCGGGCAGCACCAGCCGCAGCCAGACAATCGCGACGATGGGGATTTCGCTGACCGCGATGAGAAAGGTCAGCCTTAGCGGTCCCAAAGCGCGCGAGCCGCTGCCGGCAAGCCCGCTGCCGAGCGGCAGCAGCGCCGGCAGGCTGATGAGGTTGGCTGTGACGAGCGCCACCACCAGCATGGCCAAGCTGGTGCGAACGGTGGCGAACGGTATTGACGCAGCCATGGCTGGCCTCAGGGCCGGCTGAAGAACGTACACGAAGCAGGCCACGAGCACCATCGTCAAGCCGGCCGCCAGCGGCGCCGCCGAGGGATTCGTCTCCAGCGCCGCGATGCTCTTCGGAAAGCCGTCCCTGGCGATCAGCAGCGCCGCTCCCCCGGCGGTGACGGCCAGGCCCGCCAGGAACAGCTTGGCGCCGGCAGTCACGCCCTCATTGTCGCCGCGACGGTGTGACAATTCCGACATGGGGAGAGCACCCCTCCGGGCCGCGGCGGCGCTGACCCTGGCACTGGTCGCCTGCGGCGGAGCGCCAAGCTCCGGCTCAGTCGCGTCTGGGCCCAACGGTGGCATCGCCAGCGCGCCGCCTACCGCGGCTGGCGACGCGCCAGCTTCGGCAGGTCCGGCGACGCCTACGGGCGCGCCAGCGTTTGCCCGAAGCTCGGTGAGCATCCAGACCAAAAACGGCTCGGTGGTGATGGCCGTCGAGATTGCCGACGACGAACCCAAACGCGAGTATGGCTTGATGAACCGGAGCTCAATGCCAGCCGGCGCCGGCATGCTGTTCGTGTTCAACCCGCCGGCGAACGCCAAGCAAATTGGCTTCTGGATGCAGGACACGCTCATCCCGCTGTCGATCGCCTTCGTCGAGCCCGACATGGCGATCGAAAACATCCAGGAGATGCAGGCGCTCAGCCAGGATATCCACTATGCCCCGCGCGACTACGCCTACGCCATTGAAGCCAACCGGGGCTTCTTTGCCGGCCATGGCATCAGCGTGGGCGACAGGGTCAGCATTCAACGCTGACGGCTGCGCCGAACTTATGCTATTGTGCCTCCATCCAGCGGCTAGCCCGCTATCCGGGGGCTGGCCAGAAGGGCGTAGTAGGTTGGCAGAAGAGTCGGAGGACGTCAGACAGCAAGCTGATCCTCAAGGCGACTCCATGCTGGACCTGCTCGAGGAATCGGAGCGCCACCAACAGTCGCTGCGCCCTGGAACGATCATCGAGGGCTACATCGTCCATGTCGACCCCGAAGAGGTGCTGGTCGACGTTGGGCTCAAGTCCGAAGGCATCGTCGCCAGCCGCGAGCTGGCTAACCCCGAGGATGTCGATCGGCTGCACGTCGGCGACAAAGTGTTGGTGTACGTCCTCCAGCCCGAGAACGCCGAGGGCCAGGTGGTGCTTTCGCTGCGCCGGGCTCAAGCGGAGACCGGCTGGCGCCGAGCCGACGAGCTGCTTCAAAGCGGCGAGATCGTCGAGGCGCCGGTGGTGGATTGCAATCGCGGTGGGCTCATCGTCGACATGGGCATCCGAGGCTTCGTGCCTATCTCGCAGATTTGCGGCGAGACGAGCTGCAGGCCAGCGCCGGCGGCGATCAGCAGGCTGCCGACGAGCTGGCTCTGCGGCGGCTGCAAGAGATGATCGGCCGCACCTTGGCGGTCAAGGTCATTGAGCTGAATCGCCCCCGCAACCGCTTGATCGTTTCCGAGCGAGCGGCCAAGCAGGAGCGCCGTGGCCAGCGCAAAGAGGCGCTGCTGTCGGAATTGCACCCCGGCGAGATCCGCCATGGGCGGGTGACCAGCCTGGCGACGTTCGGGGCCTTCGTCGACTTAGGGGGAGCCGACGGGCTCATCCATGTGTCCGAGCTGTCGTGGACGCGCGTCGGCCATCCGAGCGAGGTGCTTCAAATCGGCCAAGAGGTCGACGTGACGGTGGTCCACGTCGATCCCGAGACCAAGAAGATCGCCTTGAGCCTCAAGCAGGCCCAGCCCGACCCGTGGACGCAGCTGGTATCGAACATTTCGCCCGGACAAATCATGCCGGCGACCATTACCCGCTTGACCAAATTCGGCGCCTTCGCCCGCTTAGAAGGAGGCGTCGAAGGCCTCATCCATATCTCCGAATTAGCCGACCGGCACGTGAGCAATCCCAGCCTAGTGGTGCAGGAAGGCGAAAACGTGCAGGCCAAGATCACCAACATCGACGTGCCGCGCCGGCGCTTGAGCTTGAGCATCAGGCAGGCGATGGACGAGTTGATGGGCAGCTACGGCACGCCCGAAGGGCACGAGGGCGGTGCTATTCTTGAGCAAGAAGCTCAATCCCCCGCACCCAACGAGGAGCTGCAAAAGTTGGCAGCGTTGCAATTCGAAGACGAGACGGTTGGGCTTTGATTTGCTAGTAGGGTTTCGGAGCCGAGCGGCGGCGGGCTCTTCGGAGAGAGACAAGGGTGAACGAATCTAACCGTTTCGACAAATTCACGGAGCGAGCACGGAAGGTGCTCATGCTCGCTCAGGAAGAAGCCCAGCGCTTCAACCATAATTACATCGGCACCGAGCACCTCCTTCTCGGCCTGGTCCGCGAGGGTGAGGGCGTCGCGGCCAAGGTCCTTGGCAACCTCGGCGTGGAACTCAACAAAGTGCGTAGCGCGGTCGAGTTCATCATCGGCCGCGGTGACCGCATGGTCGTGGGCGAGATCGGTCTTACGCCCCGTGCCAAGAAAGTGATCGAGCTGGCCGTCGACGAGGCGCGCCGGCTGGGCCACCATTACATCGGCACCGAGCACCTGCTGCTGGGTCTGGTCCGCGAGGGCGAGGGCATCGCCGCCGGCGTGCTCGAGAGCCTGGGCGTGAACCTCGAGAAGGTTCGGACGCAGACCATCCAAGTGCTGTCGCAGTCCGGTGGCGCGCCGCATGGCGAAGGTCGCCACAGCCGCACGCCCACGATCGACCAGCTGGGCATGGACCTCACGGCCGCGGCCCGCAATGACAAGCTGGACCCGGTCATCGGCCGCGAGCAAGAGATCGAGCGCGTCATCCAGATCCTCAGCCGCCGGACGAAGAACAACCCGGCGCTGATCGGGGAGCCCGGCGTTGGCAAGACGGCCATCGTCGAGGGCCTGGCCCACAAGATCGTCAAGGGCGACGTGCCTGAGACGCTCACCGGCAAGCGCCTGCTCACGCTGGATATCGGCTCCTTGGTCGCCGGCACCAAGTATCGTGGCGAGTTCGAGGAGCGCCTCAAGAAGGTCATCGAGGAAATCCGCAGCTCGGGCGACTGCGTGCTGTTCATCGACGAGCTGCACACGCTGGTTGGGGCTGGCGCCGCCGAAGGCGCTGTGGACGCGGCGAACATCCTCAAGCCGGCGTTGGCTCGTGGCGAGCTGCAGTGTATCGGCGCCACCACGCTGGACGAGTTCCGCAAGTACATCGAGCGCGACGCCGCGCTGGAGCGCCGTTTCCAGCCGGTATACGTCAAGGAGCCGACCATCGAGGAGACGCTCGAGATCCTCAAGGGCATCCGGCCGCGCTACGAAGCGCATCACCGTCTTGACATAAGCGATGCCGCCCTGAAGGCAGCTGCCGAGATGGGCGGTCGCTACATCACCGACCGCTTCCTGCCGGACAAGGCCATCGACCTCATCGACGAGGCCGGCTCGCGCGTGCGGATGCAGCGCGCCGTGCCACCCTCCACCCTGAAGCAGACGCTGAAGGACCTGGAGATGGCTGTCGAGCAGAAGGAATCGGCCATCCAGGGCCAGCAGTATGAGACCGCCGCCCAGTTGCGTGACAAAGAGATCCAATTGCGCGAGAAGATCGAGCAGCTCGAGTCCGGCTGGCACAGCGAGCAGGGCCAAGAGCGGCCTGTCGTAGGCGAAGAGGACGTGGCTCGCATCGTGTCGATGTGGACGGGCATCCCGGTAATGCGCATCGCCCAGGAGGAGTCGGAGCGCCTGCTCCAGATGGAGGAGGAGCTCCACAAGCGCATCATCGGCCAGGAGGAGGCCATCGAGACCGTGGCTCGCGCGGTCCGCCGCTCGCGTGCCGGCGTCAAGGATCCCAAGCGGCCTATCGGCTCGTTCATCTTCTTGGGCCCCACCGGTGTCGGCAAGACCGAGCTGGCCAAAGCC
>DAIUFO010000211.1:5797-6752 GCA_036844545.1 Chloroflexota bacterium | reverse complement strand
GGGATCTTCTTGCCCCACATCTTCTCCAGGAAGCCCGACGTCTGCAGATCCTGCACGTACTTCAAATCGACCAGCTGGTCGGCCTTCTCCAGCTTAACCGGCGTCCCCTGCGTTTTTGCCAGCGCAATGCTGTCCTGGACGGCTTGCATCGGGACGTCCACGCTGCGGTTGGCATAGGTGTTGGAGTAGGCCTCGAAGGCCGAATCCAGCGCCGCCTGGTCGGTGATGCCCAGCTGCTTGGTGATTGATGCCTCAGCCTGCTGCTTGTGTGTCGACATCCACCACGTCGATTCGGCCAACGCGGCCACGAACCGCTGCACGGTCTGCGGGTGGCTCTTGAGCCCATCGTCGCTGGCATGGATGGCCGAGTAGATGAATGGGATGTTCAGATCCTTGAGCTGATAGATGACGTTCAGCCCATCCTTCTTGGCCTGCACCTCCAGCGGTGGCGTCACGTTGGCGGCATCGATGACACCGCCCAGAATGTTGGTGTAGCGCTCGGTCTGGCCGCCTGCCGGCTGCATCGTGACCGTGCTGGCGTCGACGTTATTGGCCTTCAGGACGTCGTGCGAAAGG
Source organism: Chloroflexota bacterium (assembly GCA_036844545.1). Taxonomy (GTDB): domain Bacteria; phylum Chloroflexota; class JAJPGV01; order JAJPGV01; family JAJPGV01; genus DATGVV01. The sequence goes on along the minus strand of DAIUFO010000211.1, from coordinate 6,176 downwards.
ACGTCGTCCAGGTCGCCCGGTTTGCTGATGCCGATCTTCTTGCCCTTGAGCTCCTGGACAGAGTGGATGTTCTTGTTGGCCACCATCACATAAGGCAGCCCGACGAGCGGTGCCGAGAGGAGCTTGTCCGGGAGGCCCGCTGCGAGGCCAGGGATGGTGCCGGCCGCGGCGCAGTACATGAAGTCGAATTCGCCCTTCGTCAATGCCGCCAGCGCGGCGTTAGCGCCGGAGTTCATGCCCTGGGTCTGGATCTTGATGCCGTATTTGCCGAACAGGTCGTAGTCGCGCGCAACGTACAGTTGCGTGAATCCCGCCGACACGGCGCACCAGCCGGCCTTGACGGTCACGGGGGCTTCCCCCGGTTTGGCAAGGTAGGGGT
>DAIUFO010000211.1:0-5787 GCA_036844545.1 Chloroflexota bacterium | reverse complement strand
GGTAGGGGTTGCCATCGGTGAATTGGCCTGACGCCGCCGGCCCCACGCTGCCACCGGCGAGCGCGCCGCTCTGCCCGGCGATCGAGGGCTTCGCCGCCGCGCTGGCACTGGCCGAGGCGCTCGCGCTGGCCGCCGGCTTGGCGCTGGCGCTCGCCGCCGCGCTGGCAGGTTTGGCCGCCGCGCTTGCCGCCACCGAGGCTGGACTGGCCGGCGGCGGACTGCCGGTCCCCGACGGCAGGCTCGAAGCCGAGCCTCCGCAGGCGCTCAGCGTCAGCGCCAGGGCGACCGCCCCAGTGAAGTGTTTCCCAGGTATCAAGCGAGCAAGCCTAGGCATCGACAAACCTCCAGCCATGGATGGCCGATGATAGCATCCGCCCCCTGTCGCGGCTCGCATCGATGGCATAGAATGCCTTACTTGCTCGCTTGGAGGTTCAGATGATCCGCCGGACGTCATTCTTCATCGGCCTGGCCGTCCTGCTCGCCGGCTGCGGCGCCGCCGCAGCCCCGACCAGCCAGATCCCTTCCGTTGCTCCACCCCCCAGCCAACCTCCTGCCGCCAAGCCCTCTCCCGGCGCGGCCGCCAGCGGCAAGCTGCGAATCGCCTACGCCGGCCCGTTCGACAACATGGCCGTCATGTGGGTGGCCAAGGATGCCGGCCTGTTCGACAAATATGGCCTCGACGTCGACCTGACGTTGATTTCAGGCAGCCCCATCGCCAGCGCGGCGTTGGTCAGCCACGACGTCGACATGGTGGAGATGTCCGGCCCGGCCGTCGTCAACGCGGTTACCCAGAACACCGACGAAGTCATGATCGCCGGCTTCGAGAACATCTTCATCTTCACCCTCATGGTCGACCCCAGCATCAAGACCATGGCCGACCTCAAGGGCAAGACGGCCGCCGTTACCCTCGTGGGCTCCGAGGACGACAGCGTGCTGCGCAAGGTGCTTACGGACAACAAGCTGCAGCCCGACACTGACGTCCACATCACGCCCGTACGCGACCCCGGCGGGCAGCTCGCCGCCTTCAGCAGCAAGCAAGCGCAGGCGGTGATGACGGCCGGCGCCAACGTGGCCAACCTCAAGAAGGTCGGCGCCGTGCCCCTGCTGGATATCGGCAAGCTGCGCATCCCCTTCCAGAGCGCCGGCCTGGTGACGACGCGCGCCTACCTCAGCTCACACCGTCAGGAAGCGCTCAGCGCCGTCAAAGCTTCGGGCGATGCCATCCATCGCATCAAGACCGATCAGGCCGGCACGAAGGCCATCATGGCCAAATACCTCAAGAACAGCGACCCCGACGTCCTGGCCGCCAGCTGGCAGGCCGACGCCGACTTCATGGAGGACGTCCCCGCCCCCAGCCTGCCCGGCTTCCAAGAGATTCTCACTGAGCGCAAGATCACCGCCCACAAGCCCGAAGACTTCGTCGACCAAAGCCTCGTTCGCGAGCTGGACCAGCAAGGCTTCTTCGGCTCGCTGCGTTAGCTCGCCATCCATGCTTCAGGGCCTGCTAGTCGCGATCTGCGCCACCGTTCAGGCGGGGGAAGCACGGTTCTCGGAGCATTTCTTGTTCGATCATCCTGAACGTGGCATTTCCGTGACCCAAGCCGAGCAGGTCTTGTGCGATGCTGGATCCGAAGTTATCGACAGGCGCCGCGAGAACGTCCGCCGCGCATCTCTGCTGGTACTCGGTTCGCTGTCCGGTCGCGCTGTACACATAGTTGTCTCAGAGGCTCCGCACGTTGTTATCATCACCGCATACTGGCCGGACAGCGAACCAGGTGCTTGGACGGCCGATTTCAGGAGCCGGCGAACCCAATCGTGAAGTGCTTCGTTTGCGGCGGCAGATACGCCGCCAAAGTGGTGGACGTTTGCCTCTGTGATTCGGAGCAACCAAAAGTCATTCGTGGTGTTCCGGCTGAGGTTTGCGAGCGATGCGGTGATCGGACGTATTCGCGAGACGTGGCTCTTCGGTTAGAGGCCATTAGGGATGGCATGTCAGCACCCGATGCATTCACAAAGGCGGCCGTCTTTGAGTTCGGACCAGTTGACGTCTCAGCCCTCCAGGACTGCTCGCTGAGTCGCTAAGCCCCTGTAGACCTTCTCCGCCGTCAGCGGCGTTGATGTGAGGCGCACGCCGACGGCGTCGTCGATGGCGTTGGCGATGGCGGCGGCGGTCGTGAGAAGCGAGTGCTCGCCCACGGCTCGGCCGCCAAAAGGCGCCGGTCCCGGGGCGTCCTCCAGGAAGGTGATGCGCAGCTCGGGCAGGTCCGGCATCGTCGGGATTTTGTAGTCGGCGAAGCTTGGGTTGACGACCTTGCCGTCGTCCACCAGCAGCTCTTCGATCGTGGCGAAGCCGAGGCCCTGGGCGAAGGCGCCTTCGATTTGGCCCTCAGCTGCCAGTGGGTTGATGAGCCGGCCACTGTCGTGCGCGCTGCTTATCCGCAGCACGGCTACCCGTCCGGTTTCCGGGTCGACCTCGACTTCCGCAACCTGGGCCGCAAAACACTGCCAGGGCACGTGTTCCCGCTCGTAGCGCGCGTGAAACTCGAGCGCGGCTCCTTTGCGTTTCACCGCCGCCGCCGTGGCCAGTTCAAACGGGACCGGCTCACCAGGCTCGGAGGATGAGCTGAACAGCCCGTCCGCCAACTCCACGTCACTCTCGCGCCAGCCGCGGATCTCCGCCACCCAGCCCTTGAGCGCGCGAATCGCATCATTGGCCGCCAGCACCACGGCCGAACCGGTGAGATGGGTGGTACTCGAGGCTCGCAGCCCGCCATCAAACGGCGCAGTGTCGGTATTGGCGACGCAAACCGTTACTCGCTCCAAGGGCAGCGTGAGGGTTTCGGCGATGACCTGCCGCAACATGGTGTGTGCGCCAGTCCCGGCGTCGGGCGTACCGCTGACAAGCTCGACGGCGCCAGTCTCGGTTACGCGCAGGAGCGCTTCGGACGCTCCGCCACCAATGTGGCGGTCCGCTATGGCAATGCCGCGCCCAATCGTCGGCCGGGGCTTGGGCTGGCCATAGTTGGAGTCAGCCACGGCCGCCTCCAGAACTTCCGCGGCGCGGATGTCCTTCCACCTGAGCCCGATAGGGCTGGCATCGCCTTCCCGCGGCACGTTGTGCCGCCGAAACTCCAATGGATCGAGGCCGAGGTGGCGGGCGACGACGTCCATGTGACTCTCGATGGCGAAGTTCACCTGGGGCTCGCCCGGCGCGCGCATGAACCCGCACGGCACGTGGTTGGTGTAGACGATGTGGGCCTCGACTCTGCAATTGGGAATGCGGTAGACGCCGCCCGCCTTGGCCGAACCATTCAGCGCGACTCCGGCGGCCGGTTTGAAGGCACCGTAGGCGCCGCCGTCGAAAACGACGCCGGCCTGGTGGGCTATAAGCGTCCCATCGCGCTTGACTCCAGTCTTGAAACTGACGTGCAACGCGTGCCGAGGATTGCCCGCCGCGAACTCCTCCGCGTAGGTCATAGCCATGTGAACCGGCCGGCCCGCCTGTTTGGCCAAGTGGTAACACAACGGGATGTCCATTTGTGAGCCCTTGCCACCGAACTCTCCGCCCAGCCGGCAGTACTCCATCACCACCTGAGATGGATCCATTCGCAGCGCCTGAGCCAGCAAATCCTTGATGCCGTAGGGCTGCTTCTGCGATGCCCACACGTGGATCCGACCCTCGCCATCGATAGAAACCGTGGCTGCATTGGGCTCGATGTAGGCCTGGTGCGTCATGGCAGTGGTGTACACGCCCTCGACGATCTCGTCTGCCTGGACAAAACCAGCCTCGAGGTCGCCCACTGTCCACATCTGATAGGAGTGCACGTTCTTCATGCTCGGAGTAACGGCTTCAGGCAAGTTCACGTAACCTTGCACGTCGGGATGCAGGACCGGTGCCTGGGGAGTCATGGATTTCAGCGGATCGAGCAGTGGCTCCATCTCGTCATACTCGACCTCGATCAGCTCCAACGCCTGCTCGGCGAGCTCTCGATCCTCGGCTGCCACCGCGGCCACGCGCTCGCCGATGAAGCGCACCACGTCGCGAGCCAAGATCGGCAGGTCTTGGAGGCGACGCCCGACGAGGGTGTAGGGGATGTCCTGGCCAGTGATTACCGCCGCGACACCCGGCAGCTGGCGCGCGCGCGAAGCATCGATGCGTTTGAGGCGGGCGTAGGGCACCGGGCTCCGCAGGCAGCAGCCCCACAGCATGCCGGGCAGCTTCACGTTGCCCGCGAACAGCGCGGAGCCGGTGACCTTCTCTCGGCCCTCCAGGTGCGGGATACGCTGGCCAATGAGCGAAGCAGCCATGGCGGCTATCGTACTCGGCGCGAGCGCGCCGTTGGACCTGTGACGGCTCGCCCATGCGTTGCAACTAAGCGCGTATCATGCCGGGTATGATCAGGCACTCATCCGCGGCGCCCTCCCGGCCGACGGCCAGGTCCGTCCCGGCCGAGCGGTTGCTGGCGGAAATCCAGGCGCTGGACGTGACGCACGTGCTGAACGTGCCCGACACGCATCAAAAGACGTTGCTGGCGCTGCTGGCCAAGCAGGAGCAGCCAAAGCTGATCACCACTTGCACCGAGGACGAGGCGCTGGCCATGCACGCCGGCCTGTACGTCGGCGGCCAGCGGCCGATGATCAGCATCCAGAACACCGGCCTGTGCGCCTGCATGAACGCCATGCGCGGCATCCTGCTGGAGGGGCGTGTGCCGGCGCTGCTGCTCATCGGCCTGCTGCATCGCGAGCCCGATCTGCCAACCCACCAGAGCCGCGTGCTGACGGTGCGCCTGACGGAGCCCACGCTGGAGGCCTGGAACATCCCGTACTACCTGATGGAATCGGAGGACGACCTCCATTTCTTACGCGAGGCTTACCAGCGCAGCTACGACGAGCGTGGGCCCGTTGTGGTGCTGTTGGGCGCCAAGACGGCCTAGGAGGCGACGAGGTGCTGCGACGAGAGGCGGCCGAGGCCCTGGCCGACGCCAAAGGCGACGCCATCAGCCTAGTGACGATGCAAGCCGGCCAGCCCTGGGCCGAGTCGGGTGGATCGGAGGGGCTCAACCTGAACGTGGTGGGCTGCATGGGCGCCGCCTCGACCTGGGCGCTGGGCATCGCCCTGGCCCAGCCGGACAAGAAGGTGATGGTGCTGGATGGCGACGGAAGCCTGCTGATGCAACTGGGCTCACTGGTAACCATTGGTGCGCAGGCGCCGGCCAAGTTCTATCACTTCGTGTTCGAGAACGGCACCTATGGCGTAAGCGGCAACCAGCCGATGCCTGGCCAGGTGCACGACTTCCGCGGCTTGGCCCGCTCGGCCGGCTACAAGGCGACGTTCAGCTTCGAAGACGCCGCCGCGCTGCGGCACGGGCTGCCGGAGGTGCTGTCGACCACTGGCCCGGTGTTCATTCGGCTAGCCATCCGGCCGGAGCACACTGAGCTGACCGGCCACGGCACTCCCAATACCGCCGAGCAGGTGCAGAAGCTGAAGGCCGCGCTGGCCACGTGACGGTCGGCTAACGGCGCAAGGCCGCCATCTGGCTAGAATTCGATGATGGCCGAGCAAACCACGCGCGATCGGATTCCGCGGCTTTCGACTGGGATTCGCGAGCTGGTCTGGAGCCTTAAAGTCAGCTCGCCATCTTCTTGCGTTTGCTGGCTACGTAGTCCACCAGGATGTACTCGCCCAGCCGATCGGGCGTAGCGAAGAAGGCGCGGCCCTTGTTGATCTTGGTCATCTGGTTCACGAACGCTGCCAGGTAGTGGCTGCGCTCCAGCATGAAGGTGTTG
>DAIUFO010000210.1:0-6762 GCA_036844545.1 Chloroflexota bacterium | reverse complement strand
GCATTGGGCAGGTGCCCTCACCCTGCCCTCTCCCGCCGCGGCAGGAGAGGGTCGCCCTGGCGGCACGCACGGACTGGATCACGAACTTAGGCGACACTGTACTAGTCGCCGACCACCAGCACGACTTGGCCTTGATTGACCTCCTGGCCAGGCTGGACGCTGACCTCAGCAACGTGCCCTGAGCGCGGGCTCTTCAGCTCCATCTGCATCTTCATGGCCTCGACGATCACCAGCGCTTGCCCCTCCTGCACCGCGTCGCCAGGCTGGGCGTGGACGGCCACCACCAGACCCGGAATGGGCGCTTTGAGCCTGACCGGCCCGGCAGCGGCGCTCGCACCGCGCGTCCGGGGCAAGCCGACGTCGCGCTCGACTTCGACGGCGAAGCCGCGGCCCTCGACCTGAATCTCCCTCTCAGTCCGAGCCACCTGGTAGGAGCGTCCGTCCAACAGCAGCGAATACAGCCAACCGCGTGAAGTCTGCACCAGGTCCACGTGGTGAGTCTTGCCATCGACACTGACGGTGTAGGCGCCGGCGTTCCCCGCGGCTTGGACCTCGACAGAGTAGTCCTTGCCATCGACAGTGGCGATGTATTTCATCAGGTTAAGGCGGCACGGGCGGCCAGCTTCCACTTGCTGGCTTCGGCCGGCGGCGGGGCATCTGCCGGCGGGGCAGCGCGGGTGCTGCGCTGCAGCTCCAGCACCGCGGCAGCTATCGCCGCCACCTCGGCGGCGCCAGCATCGGCCTGCTGTGGACGCCAGTGCTCCTCGACGAAGCCGGTGTGCAGCTCGCCCTTTCGGAACGCGTCGTTGGCCATGGCCCAGGCGTGGAAGGGGATGGTCGTCTTCAAACCGGGGATGCGCAGCTCGCCAAGGGCCCGGCGCATGCGCTCGATGGCAGCGGGCCTATCGTGGGCCCACACGATCAGCTTGCCCAGCAGGGAATCGTAGTAGCGGGTGACCTCGACGCCGGGATACAGCATGTGGTCGAATCGCACGCCGGGCCCGGACGGCTCCGTCACGTCCAAGGCCTTGCCGGCAAACGGCAGGAACTGGAGGTTCGGGTCCTCGGCGGAGACGCGGCACTCGATGGCTGCGCCCCACCAGCTGACGTCCTCCTGCTTCAGCGCCAGCTTCTCGCCGGCGGCGATCCTGATCTGCTCGCGCACAAGGTCCAGACCCGTAAGCCACTCTGTGACCGGGTGCTCCACCTGCAGACGGGTGTTGACTTCCAAGAAATAGAACTCGCCGGACTGGTCCAGCAGGACCTCCACCGTGCCGGCGCTGCTGTAGCCGGCGGCCTTCGCCGCCGCGACGGCGGCCTCGCCCATGCGCCGCCGCAGCTCGGGCGTCACGGCCATCGAGGGTGACTCCTCGATGAGCTTCTGATGCCGGCGCTGGACCGAGCACTCGCGCTCGCCGAGGTGGATGCAATTGCCGTGCTCGTCGGCCAGGACCTGCAACTCGACGTGTCGCGGCCGCTGCACTAGGCGCTCTAGGAACACCCGTTTGTCGCCGAAGGCCGCCTGCGCCTCCCCCTGCGAAAGCCGCAGAGCGGCGCTCAGCTCCTCCGGCTTGTGTACCTCGTGGATGCCCTTTCCGCCCCCACCAGCCGCGGCCTTGATCAGCAGCGGAAAGCCAACTCTCTGGGCTTCGCGCTGCAGCTGCTGCTCGTCGTCAACAGGCTCCGCGGTGCCCGGCACGAGTGGCACGCCGACGCCCGCGACCGTGTGTTTGGCTGCCAGCTTGTCGCCCAGCAATCCCATCGCCTCCGCGCTCGGGCCGATGAACTTCACGCCCGCCGCCGTGCATGCCCGCGCGAACTCCGGATTCTCCGACAGGAAGCCATAGCCCGGATGGATGGCGTCCGCGCCCGCCCTGTTTGCCACGTCCAGGATCTTGTCCACACGCAGGTAGCTCTCGTCCGCCGGTCCCGGCCCAATCCGGTAGGCCTCATCCGCCATACGTACGTGCAGCCCCAGCCGGTCCACGTCCGAGTAGACGGCGACGGTGCCGATCCCCATCTCCCGGCAAGTGCGGATCACCCGGACCGCGATCTCGCCCCGGTTGGCGACGAGGACTTTGTGGAACACGGCTAGGTTTCCACAGGGCTGATGATCCCGACCAAGCGAGAGGCGCCTCGCCGCAGGCGTTCATCCAGTGTCACCAACCGGCTGCCTCTCACGCCCAGCGTCACCGCCACGTACGTGGCGTCTACGGCAGCGCTAGCATCGAGGACGAAGATCTCTCAATGACCCTTCCGAGATTCCCAAACAAGGGCAACAACATTCGGCATGGGTGCGCCCCAGAACGTGATATCAGGGCCGAGCGCGGGCAGCATCTTCGGCTCCTCGCCCGCGTAATCGAGGTCTTCCTCTTCGATTCGGTGCTGGGTGCCCACTTTTTGGGAGGGCAGTTTCCCTGACCGGATCCAGCGACGGATCGTCTCCGGGTTCTTGTGAAGCCGACGAGCGGCTTCAGGAACGGTGATCATGGTAGTTGAATCCTACAACCGCCACCCCACAAGCATCCGGACGTCCGATCAGGGGACGGACATCACTCGCTGTAGAAGAAGGGCCGCAGTGCCTGTTCAGGGAGGTAGCGAATGGCCTGCCGTAGGATGGCTCGGCAGGTACCAGTATCCAGCTCGCGATGCCGAGGGACAGTTAGCGTTTGCGACTCGCCGCTGGCGCCGATCCGGCGCAGCTTCACATGGCTCCCCCGACTGCTCACCACGTTGAATCCGAATTCTCCAAGGATGCGAACAACGTCATCACCCGAGAGCCTCTTGAGGCTAGGCATACTCCGGTGTCAGTTCCATGGTTACCACAACAGTTGGCCGGTCGGCCAAGCCAAATGCGGCTAAGTCCTCGTCTTCGAGCGCCAGTTCCACTGCCTCTCTCAGATTAGTCACGACCTCATCCAGCGAGGCGCCCTGAGTCACAACCGGCAACTCGAGGCACTCGGCGACCCAGCCGGATTGCTCCCCTTCTCGGACCACAGCCTTGATAGTGTGCTGCAACCTCATAGCGGAATGTTCCCATGTTTCTTAGCCGGGAGGGTTTGGCGCTTGGTTTGGAGCATCTCCAGGGCGGCGATGAGCTTGGGGCGGGTTTCGCGGGGCTCGATGATATCGTCGATGAAGCCTCGGCTGGCGGCCAGGAACGGGTTGGCGTAGCGCTCGCGATATTCCGCCGCGAGGCGGGCCTTCTCAGCGGCGGGATCGGAGGCGGCGGCGAGCTCGCGGCGGTTGACGATCTCGACGGCGCCTTCCGGGCCCATGACGGCGATCTCGGCGGTGGGCCAGGCGTAATTGATGTCGGCGCCGACGTGCTTGCTGGACATGACGTCGTAGGCGCCGCCGTAGGCCTTGCGGGTGATGACGGCGATCTTGGGGACGGTCGCCTCGCAGTAGGCGAACAGCAGCTTGGCGCCGTGGCGGATGATGCCGCCGTGCTCCTGGTCCCGTCCAGGCAGGAAGCCGGGTACGTCCACAAACGTCAGCAGCGGGATGTTGAAGGCATCGCAGAAGCGCACGAAGCGGGCGCCTTTGTCGGAGGAGTCGATGTCCAGCGTCCCAGCCAGCGCGGCCGGCTGCTGGGCGACGACGCCGGCCGAGCGGCCATTGAGGCGAGCGAAGCCGACGACGATGTTCTTGGCCCACGCCGCGTGGACCTCAAGGAACCGGCCGTCGTCCACGACACGGCGGATCACCTCCAGCATGTCGTAGGGCTTGTTGGGGTTGTCGGGCACCAGCTCGTCCAGCTCGGGGTCCATGCGATCGGCAGGGTCGTCGCGCGCGCCAAGCGGCGGATCGTCGAGATTGTTTTGCGGCAGGTAGGACAGCAGGTCCCGGACGAGCCGCAGGCAGTGCGCCTCGCTGTCGGCGGCGAAGTGGGCCACGCCGCTGACGCTGGCATGGGTCTCGGCGCCGCCGAGCTCTTCCATCGAGATGTCCTCGCGCGTCACCTGCTTGACCACGCTGGGACCTGTCACGAACATGTGGGACGTGTCGCGGACCATGAGGATGAAGTCGGTGATGGCCGGCGAATAGACGGCCCCGCCGGCGCACGGGCCGAGGATGGCCGAAATCTGGGGGACGACGCCCGAGGCGAGCGTATTCCGGTAGAAGATGTCGGCATAGCCGGCCAGGCTGAGCACGCCCTCCTGGATGCGAGCGCCGCCGGAATCGTTGAGGCCGATGACGGGCGCGCCGTTGCGCATGGCCAGGTCCATGAGTTTGCAGACTTTCTCGGCATGGGCCTCGCCCAGGGAGCCGCCGAAGACGGTGAAGTCTTGGGAGAAGACGTGGACGACCCGGCCGTCGATGCGGCCATAACCGGTGACGACGCCGTCGCCGAGGACTTGGTCCTCGCCCAAGCCACGGCTGGTGACGAACATGCCGGTTTCGTTGAAAGTTCCGGGATCGAGCAGAAGGTCGATCCGTTCACGGGCCGTGAGCTTGCCTTTTTTGTGCTGCTCGTCGATGCGCTTCTCTCCGCCACCAAGCAAGGCTTGCTGGCGGAGATCGGAGAGGCGCTCCGACTTGGAGGTGGGGTCCCTCACCCTGCCCTCTCCCGCCGCGGCGGGAGAGGGTTCTCCTGCAGCCATTTGATCCACGTCTGGAAGTCGACTTCGCGCCAGTGGCGGCGCATCAGGCCTTCCTGTTCCCAGCCGTGGCGGCGGTAGAAGTCCTGGGCGCGGACGTTGACCGCGGCCACGTCCAGGAACAGCTTATGGCAGCGGCGGCGGCGGCAATCCGCCTCGAAGGCAGCCAGCAACTTGTCCCCGATGCCCTGGCTCCGGTGGGCTTGCCGGACCACCAGCTCCCGGAGGTAGCCCACGCCCTCGGCGAGGGTGTAACGGGCCGCGCCAAGCAGCTCGCCGTCGTCCATGCTCGCGCCCAGATGGTACTCGCCCGTGAGGATCCAGAGGAACGCCTCCCCGAACAGCTCCTCGTTGAACTGGCGCCAGGCGACCTCGAAGAAATCCTGCGCGGCGCCGCGTGTGATGTCATGGACCCGGACCTCAGCCGCCAAGGCCGCTCTCGTGCAGGATGTGTTCCACAGCGGTGTAGGGATCGTACTGCCGCCGGCCTACTTCCTCCGCGTAGCGGTCGAACGCGGGCACGCGGTGGATAACAGCTCGCAGCAACCGATCCCGTAGGATGGCGTCGATCTCCGCCGTCGCGGCCTGGCGACGCCGCTGTTCGTACTCGCCCGACTGCCGTACAAACGCCAGGTGCTCGGCCGCACGGTCCAGCACTTCGCCGACACCCTGGTTCTCGACAGCGACCGTCTTGAGCACCGGCGGCGACCATTTGCCCTCTTGCATACCGATGTGGACCATGAGGTTCAAGTCCTTGAATACGCGGTCGGCGCCCTCGCGGTCAGCCTTGTTGACCACGAACACGTCGGCCACCTCCAGCAGACCAGCCTTCATGGTCTGGACGGCGTCGCCCAGCCCGGGCACCATTACCACCACGGTAGTGTCGGCTACCCGGATGACGTCGATCTCCTCCTGGCCAACTCCGACCGTTTCAACCAGCACGACGTCCTTGCCGCTGGCGGCCATGAGGGCCACGACGTTCTGGCTGGCTTTGGCCAAGCCGCCCGGCTGGCCGCGGCTGGCCATGCTGCGAATGAACACACCGGCGTCGGAGAAGCGATCCTGCATGCGGATGCGGTCCCCCAGGATGGCGCCCCCGGTGAACGGGCTCGAGGGGTCCACGGCCACAATGCCGACCGTCTGGCCGCGAGCCCGAAACATGGCGGCGATCTTGTCCACGAGGCTGCTCTTGCCGGCGCCTGGCGGGCCGGTGACGCCGATCACGTGGGCTTTGCCAGCCTTGGGGTAGACCTGGCTCATGATCCGGGGCACGGCCTCGGGGTCGCTTTCCAACGCCGTCATCAGTCGCGCGGCGGCGCGCACCTCGCCGTTCAGCGCGCGTTCGATCAGCTCAGCGTGCACGTTGCTCGGCAACAGCTCGCTTCACGAAGTCGATGATCTCCGAGCCGCTGGCGCCGGGCAGGAACACCTTACGCACACCCTGCTGCTCCAGCCACTCGACGTCGTTGGGCGGGATGATGCCTCCGCCGAACAAGATCACGTCGCCCAGGCCTTGCTCGCGCATGATCCGAGCGGTCTCTCCGAAGATGTGCTTGTGGGCAGCCGAGAGGACGCTGATGCCGACGGCGTCGGCATCCTCCTGCACGGCCGTGTTCACGATGGCTTCCGGCGTCTGGTACAGGCCGGTGTAGATGACCTCGAAGCCCGCGTCCCGCAGCAGCCGGGCCACCACCTTCGCGCCACGGTCGTGGCCGTCCATGCCGGCTTTGCCGATGACGACCCTGATCGGGCGGGAGTCCTTAGAAGTAGCCGGGATCTCGGTACTCGCCAAAGTTGTCGCGTAGAGTGTCCATGATCTCGCCGACCGTGGCGTAGGCGTGGACGGCCTCAAGGATGGGCGGGACCAGGTTCGCGGCGCCGAAGGCGGCTTTGCGGACGCTCTCCAAGGCGCGCTTGTAGTTGGCGCCGCGGCGGGCGCGCAGCTCTTGCAGCCGCGCCACCTGCTCCTGCTCGAGCGAATCGTCGATCTCCAGGATGGGAATGCTGGGCTCGGCCTCGTCCACGGTGTAGCCATTGACGCCCACGATGATCTGCTCGCCGGAATCGACCAGGCTCTGGTAGTGCGAGGCGGCGTCGGCGATTTCCATCTGCGGGAAGCCGGCCTCGATGGCGGCCACCATGCCGCCCAGCGCCTCGA
>DAIUFO010000209.1:0-6772 GCA_036844545.1 Chloroflexota bacterium | reverse complement strand
GTTGGATACTTGCAGCGCCAGGAGGAGCTGAAGCTCGGCCCGCAACTACGCGGGCCCAAACTCAACTGGAAGCGTGCTGCGGTAAGTTAAGCACGAACGAGCGCGCTCAAACCGTGGCGAAGCATAGCACGCGAATTATTGCTCGTTTGCGAGAAGCCCAGCCCAGGCAGGCGCTACCATGTGGCCATGAGCGGCGAGGACATGATCTACATCTCCGGCGACTCCCACCTCGAGATCGATTCCAAGTACTGGCGCGACCGCGTGCCGGCCGTCCATCGCGACCGCGTGCCGCGTGTCATCAAGCTGCCTGACGGCGGCGACGCCTGGGTGGGCGAGAACTCGCCGCTGACCGAGAACCCCTTCGACCTGTATGGCGGCAAAGGCCGCGAGAACTGGTGGCCTTTCGGCCAGAGCTACGACACCACCGCCGGCACCGGCACCGCCGACCAGCGCCTACGCGAGCAGGACGAGGACGGCATCGCCGCCGAGGTGCTGTTCCCCGGCGTGGTCGCCACCAGGCTGTGGCGCAACATCCGCGACGACGATGCTTATTTGGCCATCGTCCACGCCTACAACGACTTCCTGGCGCAGGAGTACTGCGCCGTCAACCGCGATCGGCTCATCGGCCTGGGCATGCTGCCGGCGACCGGCGTGGACGACACGATCGCCGAGATGCGGCGCTGCGCCAAGATGGGCCTCAAGGGCGTGGTGCTGGGCGTGTTCCCCAGCCTGGCCGGTTATCCGACCAAGGAGGACGACCGCTTCTGGGCTGCCGCCATCGACCTGAATATGCCGGTCACCATCCACCAGGAGCTCAAGCGCAGTGGCATCCTGCTGCAGTATCCGGCCGAAGCCAAGCACCTGCGCGCTCGCCTGGGCGATTACGCCGAACTGGGTGTGCAGGTCACCAAGTACGCCCAGACCGGCGGCATCAACGCCGTGCAGCTGCTGCTGTCTGGCGTGTTCGACCGCTTCCCCGCCCTGGACATCTTCTTCGCCGAGACGCAGATCGGCTGGCTGCCGTTCTGCATGGCCATGGCCGACGTGCGCTACCAGCGCCACAGCCTGTGGAACGAGCGCCTGTTCGAGTGGTGGCAGCCCCCCAAGGAGCTGCCCAGCCACTACTTGTCTCAGCGCTGCTGTTGGGGCTTCCAGTACGACCGTGTGGGCGTCGAGAACCGCCACAAAATCGGCGTCGAGCACGTGATCTGGGCCACCGACTTCCCGCACCAGGAGTCGGACTGGCCGCACTCGATGGGCATCATCGAGCGGAATTTCGCCGGTGTGCCTCAGGATGAGGTCCGCAAGATGGTCCGGGACAACGTGGTCCGCTTCTTCCACCTGGACCTGCAGGCCATCGCCAAGCAGGCGCCCAGGCGCGCGGCGGCGGCCGTCTAGATGGCCGAGCTCGACGAGCTGAAGGGCAAGGTGGCGCAAGCCTGCCGCATCCTGGCCATGACCGGCCTGGTCAAGGAGATCACCGGCCACGTCAGCGCTCGGGTGCCCGGCGCGGCCGAGATGCTGCTGCGCTGCCGCGGCGAAGACGAGTTTGGCCTGCCATACACCCAGGCCGGCGCCATCCGCCGCATGACCTTCGACGGCGCCGGTGGCGATGTGGATGCCGAGCACATAGTGCCCATCGAGCTGCCCATTCACGGCGAGATCCTGCGGGCTCGGCCCGACGTCAACTGCGTGGTCCACGCCCATCCGCCCTACGTGCTGCTGTGCGGCATGGCCGGCGTGGAGCCGCGGCCAGTCTACGGCGCCTACGACACCTCCGGCCTCGCCATCGCCCGCCAGATGGAGACCTACCCGCGGTCGATCCTGATCGGCTCACGCGAGCTGGGCGAGGACGTGCTTCGTACCATGGGCGACAGCAGCTTCTGCCTGCTGCGCGGCCACGGCATCGTCGTGGCCGGCGCCAGCGTCGAGGAGGCAACCGTTAACGCCATCCGATTCGAGGCGCTGGCCAAGGTCTGCTGGGAGCTGTCGCGGCACGGCCCCTTGCCGGAGATCTCGGCTGAAGACATTGCGGCCTTCGGCGGCCCCACTAACCCACGCGTTGCCCGCGGCGCCGAGTGGGTATGGCGCTACTACGCCCGTCTGGAGGAAAACTGGACGGCCAGCGTGGTCTGATCGCCGAGTTGTCATGCGCGGTCACAGCCGCATGCTGGCCAGCCGGTCACGCCGCTTGTCGACGTAGCGACGGATAAGGTACGCCAGGATAATGACGTTGATGACCATCGTGGCGACCTTCAGCCAGGTGAAATGACGGTGCAACTCGAACGCTTCGAACGGCAGAAACAGCGCTGTCTCGATGACGATCAGCACCTCCACCCAGAACTGCCCCAGCAGCAGGCCAGCAGCCTCGATCACCTCCAGCACGAAATAGGCGAGCGAACCGAGAGCCAGCCCCAGCAGCGCCGACTTGCTGACCTCGGGCACGAGATTGATCAGCAACTGGCCGAGCCGGTCGTGTGGATCTTCCAGCAACTCGCCGGCAAAGAGCCGCTGCACGGGGTGGGTGATGCCCTTAGCGTGAAGCACGAGGAGCGTTACCGCCGCGGCGCCGAAGAAGATCGCCGCCAAGGACTTCTGAATGACGATCAGGCCGATACCCAGCGGCTTCCCGAACAGTTGGCGCTGGGGCTCAGCTTCCGGCCGGGCCACGGTTCTCATTGTGCTCTAGTCCGCGCATCGGAGTCTTGTTGATAGATCGAGCAAAAGCATGGGCGGCCTGCTGGCTCGAGGAACATGCCGTCGCTCGACTGCTCATTTGCGCACTCGGGAGCTATGGAGCCCACGCTTGCGGGGTGTTCGCGGCTGCCATCGCCTTTTTCGGAGTGCTGTCCCTGTTTCCGCTGCTGCTGCTGCTCATCACCCTGTTTGCTGCAGTCGTCAAGGCTTCGGACGCGATGGCGCTCGTGCTCGACCACGCCTCGGCCTTCTTTCCCGGCTCGAGCGACCTGGTGCTCAACGCCATTGACACCGTGAGGTCGACCGAACCGGCATTCGTGGGAGTGGGCTTGGGCGGCCTGCTGTGGTCGTCGATGGGCGTGTTCATGGCCCTGGGCTACGCCCTGAACCGGGTCTGGAACATCCCCAAGGACCGCCACATCCTGGTGCAGTACGGTATTGCCGCCGGCCTGACGCTGTCCGTAGGCCTGGTCGTCATTGCCTCGTTCATTCTGTCCGCCTTGGCGGACTTGGCGCACTTTGTGGAGGGTATCTTCATCGCTTTGGGTCTGCCAGGTTTCGGAGTGCTCACGCTTGTGGGCTCCAGCGCCGTCAACATCGCCATCGTCGCTTCTTCCCTCGCTTTTCTGTATCGTTTCCTGCCCAATGTCTACGTCGAATGGCGCGACGTGCTTATCCCGGCGCTGTCGATAGCGCTGCTGGGTGGCGCCGCCCGGTTCGGGTTCTCGTGGTACCTCATAGCCGTAGCCGGCTTCGACCGCATCTACGGTCCGTTGGCGGCAATCGCCGGCCTGATGCTGTGGATGTTCGTGGCCGCGGTGCTGCTGCTTTTTGGCGCCGAGCTCAGCCATCAACTGGCGCTGCTGCGCGCCGGCCGTGGCCGCCGCGAGCCGCCTCGTCTGGCTCAACCGCCGGCGTGGCGGGCCACCTTGTAGATGGGCAGCGTGCCGACCAGGACGAACACGCCCAGGGCGATCCAGGCTGGCTGGTAGGAGCCGGTGCGGTCGGCCAGCAGGCCGAACAGCGGTGGCACGATCAGCACGCCCAGTTGTGATACCGCCAGGCTCAGACCCAGCGCTGTGCCCGCCGATGCTTGACCGGCCACCTCTGAGATCGCTGTCACGTACAGCCCATTCCAGCCGATGGCGCTGGCGCCCAGCACGATTACTGCCAGTGCCACGATCCACAGCGCCACGCCGGAGTGCATGAAGGAGAAGCCGATCGACGAAAAGCCGGCGAGCAGCGCGATGATGGCCATGGCTGGCCGGCGGTCGCCACTGAAGACTCGATCGCTGACGACGCCCCAAGCAATGCGGGCGCCCACGGCCACGCCTTGCGCCAGCGCCAGCAGCGTGCCCGCGCCCACCACGGACTGCCCCAACCCCTCGGTGGCGAACACCACCAGGTACAGGCTGAAGGTGAACTGGGCCGAGATCATGGCGATCGAGTACAGGCTGATGAGCCACAGATTGCGGTTGCGCAGGATCGAGCCAAAGCTGACCACCGGCGGCAGCCCACCTTTGGCCGCGGCGATGGCCGGCGGGTCCCGATACAACGACCAGCACAGCACTGAGCCAGCGATGGCCACGCCGCCGGCCACGGTCAAGGCCCCACGCCAGCCCACCACCAATGCCAGCGGCGGCAGGATCAGGCTGGCCACCATGCCGCCCAGCGGGATGCCCACCTGGCGGATGCCCATGGCGGTCCCCCGAATGCGCACGTCGAACCAGCCCATTACCGCCTTGCTGCCGGCCGGCGTGGAAACCGCGACGCCAGCGCCCATGATCACCACCAGGATCTCGGTGCTGAGGAAGCTGTGGGACGCCAGCATGGCAGCCGACAGGGCGCCGGCGATCAGCCCCGAGGCGAGCATCATGCCGCGCTCACCCAGGCGATCGATGAGTCGGCCGCTGGCCGCCACCGTGAGGTAGCTGCCCAGGCCCAGCGCCAGGCTCAGCAGGCCTACCTGCGCGCGGGACAGCGCATACTCAGTCTGGATGAACGGCGCCAGCGGGGCGATCCCCTGGTTCAGCATCGACACCGTGGTCTGCGCCACGGTAGTGATGCCGAGGATGACCCAGCGGTACGACTGCTTAACCTGACCAGTATCCCATCGCTCGCCGTCCGCGTAGGACTCCGCTATCGTTCACTCGGAATATGCCAGAGTTGCCCGAGCTGGAAGTGGTCAGGATGCGCTTTGGCCCGCGGCTCGAAGGCCGGCGGATCGAAGCGGTCGAAGTCAATCCGCGCAAGGGCTTCCTGCTGCGCAGCCCGCTGCCGGTATTCAGCTCGGAGCTGCCGTGCCGTGACGTCGTCCATACCTGGCGCCGCGGCAAGCACCTGATCTTCGATCTGGACAAAGACGGTGATTCCGGCCACCTCGTCATCAACCCCATGTTGGGTGGGCGCTTTCAGATGGCGCCCGCCGGCTCCAAGCGACCAGCCGTCACTATCTTCACTCTCCTGCTCGACGGTAAGGAGGAGCTTCGCTACCTCGACTACAAGGACATGGGCCGCGTCTATTGGGTGCGCAACCTTGAGGACGAAGTGCCGGCTTGGTCCGAATTGGGACCCGAGGCGGACTCGCTGCCGGAGCAGGGGCTGGAGTCGTTCAGCAGACGGCTGCGCCGCTACCGGGCCTCGATCAAGGACATACTGCGCGATCAGGCGTTCCTAACCGGCATCGGGAACGCCTACTCGGACGAGATCTTGTTCGAGGCCAAGATCCTGCCGCTCCGGCGCCGCGCCAGCCTATCCGCTGGGGATGTCGAAGCGCTGTTCGGCGCCATCATCAAGGTGCTGAACCACGCCATCGAGGCCATCCAGGCTCAGCCCGACTACGTCGAAAACAAGCAGGACCGCTCGTTCATGGCCATCCACGGCAAGGGCAACCAGCCCTGTCCGCGCTGCGGCCACCGCATCAGCCAGATCGGCAGTGACCGCGAGCCAATGAACTTCTGCCGCGGCTGCCAGAAGTAGGACTATAGCCGCCTACTGGGCGACTACCGTCCCATTGAACAGGAACTGCGCCACCTGGCGGCCAAAGGAGTCGATGGCGTAGTTCGCCTCGGTGCTGGAGTGGTAGCCGTAGCTGCCTGCAACGGGGAAGGTGAAGCTGAACTTCTGGCCCGGGTTCAGGCCGCCTGAATCGAAGGTGTTGGGGTAGCCGGCGTTGCTGACAACCGTGTGTACCTGCTTGCCATTGTTTGTCCAGGTCACAGTCTGGCCGGGATGGATGGCCAGGACGGAAGGTGTGAAGCCATTGGTGTCGTCGATGGTGACACTGGTTCCGGCCACAGCCGCTCCACCGGTTGCCCCGATCCCGCCAGCCGCGGGAGGTGGGGCCAGAGCCGACTGCTGGCCGCTGACGATGATCTGGTAGACGCCACAGCCGAAGCCCGATGTGGACCTGCCATTCTGACAGTCGATGGCCGACGTGTACGTGTAGGTTCCCTGCAGGGCAAACCCAAGATTGCCGCTTAGGCCGGGCCCCAGGCCGCCGGTGTCGAACGGCTGCGGGTTGCCGCCGCCAGTAGTCGTGGCCGTGTGCGTGCCGCCGTTATCCGCGTTGACCCAGGTCACGCTGCCGCCCAACGCCACCGTCACCGTGGGGGGCACAAAGCCCTGCTTGGTGATCTCGATGGTTACGGCTTGCGGCGGCCCCGTCGTCGGCAGTGGCGTACTCGTCGGCGATGGCGTTGGGAAGGCGTTCGGGTTGTAGGCCATGTTGTTGTCGATGACCACAACGGTCGCGGTGGTGCCGCAGTCGAAACCTGTCCCTTGGGCACCGCCGGAATTGATGCAATCCGTGGCCGAGGTGTAGCTGTACGTACCGGGGACCGTGAAGTTGATGGGGAACGCCTGGCCGTTGCTCAGGCCGCCGGTGTCGAACGGCACCGGCGCTAGCTTGGTGCTGGCCGTATGGACCTTAGCGCCGCTGTTGGTCCAGGACACGGTCCCGCCGACGCTGATGGTAACGGTGGACGGATTGAAGCCCGCATCCGTGATGGTCACGCTGCTGTTGTCGGCCAGCGCGGCCTGGCCGTTGAAGGCCAGCACGGGCAAACACATGGCC